>NZ_LJOU01000062.1:0-36452 GCF_001672085.1 Anabaena sp. AL93
GAGACATATTTGAATCTACTAAGTCTTGGGGTGAAAGCATAATCAATTTATTAGATTGGATGCATAATGGACTTTCGTATTTTCCCAAAAGTATAGGAACAATGATTAGATGGTTTGGTGAAGTCGTAGGTTATTTTGATGGCAGAACTACGAGTGGTACTGTTGAAGGAATTAATAATAAACTCAAATTAATCAAAAGACTTGGATATGGCTTTCGTAACTTTAGTAATTTCCGATTACGTAGTTTATTAAACTGGCACTTTAGTATTAATTCTCCATAAAAGAGACGCAAGAGCCACTAAAGTAAACTGAGGATTTAGACAATTCTTAGTCATCTTCAGATGACTTTTGCTATTAGACTGGGAATTAATTCCCAGGCGGGCTATGGGTTTTACGTTAAGTTGACACCAATGGTCTCACGCAGAGACGCAGAGGAAGAGTTTGAGAGATGGAATTTTTGCCTCTTGATCGGGAATAATGAAATTATATACCTTGTCACAGTAGAGCAAATTTAAACCAATATGGACTGGACAACACCACTCAAGGCACAACAGACTGATTTTATTCAAAGACTTAAATCTGCTAAATTACTCCATTGTGACGAAAAAGGCCAGCATAGTGAATTAACTGTCATTTCTGGTCAAAGGTTAGACCAATTACGGGATTTTTGCTGGGAAATGGCTGAAAAATATAGACTAAATTCTCGCGTCGCTATTCGTGATGTTTTTATCAACAATATGAAGGGGAAGTTAGCTGAGGAAGTTGTTAAATCCCGTTTAGCTGATTTTGTCACAGAAGTTGACTATGAAAAGCGCGTTGGTGGTGATGGAAAAGTTGATTTTACCTTAACTGCTGACTCATCAATTGGTATTCAGGTTAAAGCCCGGAATGGCAACTTTGATAAAATTCAATGGTCAATTAGTCAAGAAGAAATTGAAAAAAATGCAGTTCTAGTTTGTATTTTAATTCAAGAGGAAGTTAGCGAAGCTCAGGCTGAATACAATCTGATTTTGGCGGGATTTTTGCCAACAAATATGATTACCTCTGCTGCTGTGGGAATAAATGAATTGCTTTATTCTGGTGGTTTACGCAGCTATTTAGATAATTTGACATCTTCTAAAGCTGACGAATATATGCGCTTGGGTAAAGAGTGTCATGAGAAAAAAGATTATCAAGGTGTTTTTGATTGTTATACTCAAGTATTACAACTGAAACAAAATCATGAAGATGCTTACAAAAAACGTGGATTTGCACGTTCTAAATTAGGAGATAAGCAGGGTGCAATTGATGATTACACTCAGGCTATCAAGATTAATCCCAATTATGTACAGGCCTACTTCAACCGAGGACTTGTCCGTTCTAAATTAGGAGATAAGCAGGGTGCAATTCAAGATCTCCAAACAGCCGCAAATATCTTTAAAAAAGAAGGTAACGAAACAGACTATCAAAGGGCTATGGAACAAATCAGAAAAATTAACAAATAATGAATATAAGTTAAGTTAGGCAGGAAAGATCCCCGACTTCTGAATTAAATTTTTTGTAAATAATGAAGATCATTCAAAGAAGTCGGGGATCTAAATCCGTCGGTTTCATTATCTCCTTCTCTCTTCCTTTGCGCCTCTGCGTCTTTGCGTGAGAAAAAAATATTTAACTTACCCACAAAAAAAATAGAACTAACTAATTAACAAGTATATAAAACTTAACAAAAAAACCACTAAAGTCATAGGAAAATGGTAAATTAATTTCAGTTGTAACTATTCTGAATCCTGTTTATATGTTTACCAGAATCCGCCGGCTTTCAAATCGGTTTTTTAATAACTCTCGGACAGTAAACAACGAACCACTGAATAAAGTGAGTTTAGTTGTCATTATTTTAGTTGATATTTTTATTTTAATTAATGTATTTACGGGTTTAAATAATATTAGTGAATGGCATCTTAGCCCAAATCAAGCTTATCCATGTTATTCTGAATGGAACAATTACAAAACCCAAACTACAAAAAATAAAGATTATGAATTTTTGAGGAGTTCACTACCTTACGGTAGCAATGAGCAAAAAATTCGGCAAACATATCAAGATGTACAAGTTGGACATTTAGGTAAAGTTTCGGAAATCTGTTTGAACTATGGTGAATCTAAAGATAAACTGAATAATCCTCAAAATCAGAAAATTATCACCACGATAAATCAGACTCAAGATAAAATTAGTCGTCTTGAACAAGCAAATGCTACCATTCGTCAGCAATATGATTCAACATTATCAGAAAAAATTGCCGGTCAGTCTTCAGGTAATTCTATTAATCAGGTTCGCGCTGAAAAAGCTAAACAGGAATTAACACAAAATAATCAGAAAATTGCCAACTTAAAACAGGAAATTGCTAATCTGCAAAATCAACTGCTGACAAAACCTGAAAGTGTTAATTTCTTGTCTTTTGTCAAAGATGAAACTAAATTTAATCAAGTTGAACAAGGCTATAAAGATGCTTCCTTTTGGTATCCTAGCATTCAATTAGTTTTTCAGGCTATCTTTTTAATTCCACTTATTCTGATGGCATTATTAGTTAATAATTTCAGTCAACGGAAAGGATATGGATTAATAGGATTAATTAGCTGGCATTTGCTAGTGATATTTCTCATTCCGCTAATTTTGAAAATATTTGAATTTCTGCAAATTGGTGTAATATTTAAATTCTTGTTTGATATTATTAGTTTTCTGTTTGGTGGGCTAGTTTTCCTAATTAGTTATGTTTATATTTTGCTAATTCCCTTAGTTGGTTTTGGCATGATTAAATTCTTCCAAACCGTTGTCTTTAATCATAGAATTCAAGCAGCTAACAGAATTCAAAAATCCCGCTGTATTCGGTGTGCTAGAAAAATTCGTCCTCAAGATAGCCACTGTCCCCACTGCGGTTATTATCAATATTTCGAATGCCATAATTGTCATAATTTGACCTATAAAGAATTACCTTATTGTCATCATTGCGGTGCTGATCAAAATTCTCCTAATTTAGGGGTAAATTAACACTTTAAGAAAGTAGAGAAATTTCGATGCAAGTGAGGTATAATGGGCAATAATTAACCGCAGATGGCAGAAAATAGACGCAGATAAACGCAGATAATTTGGTTTTCCTGCTCTCCTCTTTTATTCGATATTATTAAGTTATTGATTGAAATCTAGGCAAATAATTTATGTCATCTATTACCAATGTCACTGAAGCTACATTTAAACAAGAGGTGCTAGAAAGTCAAACTCCTGTTTTAGTTGATTTTTGGGCCCCTTGGTGCGGTCCTTGTAAGATGCTGTCTCCTGTAGTGGAAGAAGTGGCTGCGGAATATGAGGGACAGCTAAAAGTGGTAAAGTTAAATGCTGATCAAAATCCTACTGTTGCTAGTCATTACGGGATTCGCAGTATTCCCACTTTGATGATATTTAAGGGGGGACGACAAATTAAAACAGTTGTTGGTGCTGTTCCTAAAACTACATTAGCTACTACATTAGATAGGTATGTTGATTCCTAGCTACAGCATTTTTCACCGAATATTGCAAGCTTTCCGTTCACCGTCATGTTCAGGATGTTGCCAAGAATAAGCAAAATGGCTGACACCCTTAATTTGAGGAGATAATTGGCGGAGGGCTTGCATTTGTACTTCTAAAGGAGGACGATTGCTAATTGATTCTCCCCATTTCCCAGCTAAAGCCGGAATCACTTTTGTACCTGGTTGCGCCATTTTTAAAACTTGTTGAACTTGCGCCACAATGCAACTAGCATTCCCGCAATTTGCATAGGACATGGGATGCCATTCTAGGGTACTGGGGAACTTATCCCAAGGTTGCAAGCGGGAATCATACCCCTGTCCTAAAGCTTGATTACCTTCGGGAAAAAATACCGCTCCCGCGGGAATACCTTTTTGTTTGGCTGGGTAACTTGCTAAAGTTACAAAATCTAAGATACCTTGCATAGCATGAGCAACGGAGAGTAACCACAAATCCAATTGCAAAACCCGCTGTTTTTCTGCTGGAGAAGGTAAGGATTTCTGCTTTTTGGGGGGAATACGCCCTTCCCACATGGGTTCATCTTCTTGAGGATAGCGTTTATCAATTTCTGCTATGTCGCCAGCGCTGACATATCCTTTGGTTAAAAAACGACGAATTAATTCTAATCCTTTGGCATTTTTGGCGCGACTAAATAGGACTTCTTGGGTGGCTGGAGTAAATAGCCAGAGGTCATGAACGTTGGTAGCAATGGAGTCAATGCCGGTCTGACGAGGATAACGAACATAATCGAAGAGAATACCATCTGGACGACGGCGGATAACCTGTTGTACCATACGGTAGTAATCGGTTTTTGCTTGGGTGTTGTAGGGATCAATGAAGACTTGGGAACTATCTTCTACTACGGATAAGCTGGTTTGATTTTTGCCATTACGAGCGATCGCATTTTGTCTATCTGCACGTTGAGCATAGGTGTAACCGAAGTTAGTCGTAAACATCCAAGTATAAACCTTTAAACCCCGTTGTTGCCCTTTTTTAATTGCTAATGCTAATAAATCAAATTTTTCTGCACCAGGAAGGCGAACTACAGCAGGCCAAACTGTAGAATTAGTTGCGGCGGGTAATAACACTTGTCCATCATAAAATACTTCTAAATAAACTTGGTTATAGCCTTGGTTGACAATTCGATCCATAATTTGATCAACTGCTCCCGGCTGGATATCACAGGGATACAGGCGCAACCAAATAGCCTGAGTTTGCGGCCAAGTCTGACTACGACAGGTTTTTAATTCTTGTGTATGCTGTTTGAGTAATTTCTGATAGCGACTTGCCGCCTCTTTATTGCCTTTAAAAGCCAATAAACGTAAGTTTTCTTTTTCTTGAGTTGCTTTTGATGATACCCAACAATCCTGTCTGTTCTGAGCAATGGCTGGTTTTGTAGCTAGATTGAGAATCAATAAGCAATTAGTAATAATTACAGTAAATAAACCTTGCCAAGATAAAACTACACTTAAAAATTTCCAGTTGAAATCAGACATAAGAGAACTCCACAAAAAAGATGATCCAATAACTATGCTGGTTTAGCAAAAATTTCCACAAACCATTTTTTGAGATCAGGAAGGTGGTGAATCTGTGTTTCCAGTTCTTCCATAGCTGAAGTTGTGAGTTTAACACCTGTGGAATAGACTTTTTCTAACAACGTGACAACCGGGTTTTTACCCTTAAATGTGAGGGTTTGAGCGGTTTGAGCGAAATTCATTTTAAATTACTTGCAGCTAATTTTTTAGCATCTTTCTGAGATTGTTTAGTATAAACTAATTTCCAATTTACCACTCTAATTCCCCATCACATTCTGCAATTGGTGCAGATGATGTTCAATTGGGCGATCTTCTAATACAATAACAGCGTTATATTCTCCCATTGGTATATCTACAGGAGAATTGACTAATAATTTGCCATCATTTGTTATAGTTACTTTTATGTCTAAGTAGGTGAACACAATAAAACCAAACTGTGTAAAGAAACGTAAAATCGCCCAAACCCTCTTCACTCTTGCCTATTGCCTTTTGCCTTGCCATAACGACAATTTTCAACGCCAACCTACTTAGTGTTTTCATAGTTCACTTAATTAGTAAATGATCATGTTAATTATACCAAATTTGTCTGATAGCGTAGAGTGGTGCAACCCATATCAGGATGTCCACGATTTGAGGATGTACAGGATGATTTTTTAATATTAATCTACATCTTCAGCAATTGCACTAATTCAAATATCCCACAATATCAAACTCAAATATAATCCTGTTAATCCTTCAATCCTGGTTATCCTGATTCTGACAGTTAAATTTCAATAAAAAACGGTGCGTTATATTTCATTAACGCACACTATAAGATGAGCGAACTATTTCATCAAATAATTATTGAGTTCAGGATATTGAGAAAAGAAACCATCAATACTGGCTAATTTTGCTTGATATTCTAATGTAGTAGCAATAATTAAACGGTCAAATGGATCTTTGTGAACAGGAGATAAATTCACAGCACGACAAGCAATTTCCGGAGTCAAGGGAAATAATGTAATACCTGCTGGTGCTAATGCTTCCTGAAACCATTGATTAGTAGCACAAGGTAATTCTAGTCTTCTTCGTTGTTGTGCAAGTGCTATTTTATAACAGGAGATAACACAAATACCTACCTCGTCAGCCGTTTCAATAAATTCTCTCCAGTGAGTAGGAAATTTATCAAATTGTTGATTAATAAACCAGAACCAAATATGAGTATCAAGAATTATTATTTGAGACATTCCCACTCTTCTTCATTCACAATAGGACTAACAATATCACCCAATGTTTTACCTTTACCAGCAATAGAAGCAGGAGGAGTACGGCGTTTTTTTGATGGTAAGTTTTCTTGTAGTATAGTGATAATCACACGAGCAGAATTAACTTGAGGTTGTTCTGACAACCATGTTAATTGGCCATTTTCATAAATTGCTTCGTAACTTTTTAGCATAATAATTTGATGATGAATGATGGTTATATTTTATTATAGTTTAAACAATCGCATTTTGTCAGAATCAGGATGTCCAGGATTTGAGGATGTACAGGATGTTTTTTTAATATTGGTCTACATTTTCAGAAATTGCATTTTGTCTGAATCAGGATGTCCAGGGTTTGAGGATGTACAGGATAATTTTCTAATATTAATCTACATCTTCAGAAATTGCACTAATTCCAATATTCCACAATATCAATATCAAATATAATCCTGTTAATCCTTTAATCCTGGTTATCCTGATTCTGACAGTTAAATATTAATAGAAAACGGTGCGTTACATTTCATTAACTTACTCTGCCCAATTTTCTAACGAGAGTTTAGGAATGCGAGAAAATTCGCGGATATTGTTAGTAACGAGAGTAACACCTAAGCTCATTGCATGAGCAGCAATTAACGCAATTAACATATCCATTAATCCAATTACAAGCCCTTTTCTTTCTAAATCACTTCTAATACATCCATAAATTACTGCTGCATTTTGACTAAATTCAATAATTTCTAAAGGAAGTAAAAACTGCATGAGGGCATTTTTATTTTTCTCTTGTTGCTGACTTTTATAAACTCCATATTCTAATTCAGCAACGGTAATGGAAGAAATGCCAATATCAGAAATTGACAAGGTTTGAAATCGTGCTATAACTTTTTCTGGTTTTTGCCTAATCAGATAAATACAGATATTAGTATCGAGAAGATATTGCATTTAAAACTCCTCTCTTTTATCAATAGGAAGTTGATCTCTAGTCATCATAAAATCATCAGAAAATTGGTCTAAACTATCAATTAGAGTTTGCCAAGAATTATCTTTACTAATAAGAATAATGGCATTACCAATTTTTTTAACATAGACTTCAGTACCTGTCATTTTAAAATCTGTTGGTAATATCACCATTTGATGAGTACCGTCACTGCAAAGTTTAGCTGTATTCATGATTATTTCCTCTAATTCATGTTAGTTGCTTATGCTTTAATTGTAGCTAAAAATTGGCTTAATCAGGATGTACAGGATGTTTTTTTAATATTTATCTACATTTTCAGAAGTTGCATTTTGTCAGAATCAGGATGTCCAGGATTTGAGGATGTACAGGATGTTTTTTTTACATTAATCTACATTTTCAGAAATTGCGCTAATTCAAATATTCCAGAATATCAAACTCAAATACAATCCTGTTAATCCTTTAATCGGTGGAAATCCTGATTCTAAAATTTATACGCTACTTAGAGCTTTCACTTTTGCAATAGCACCTTCAATATCTGGCAATTTTTGACCATGTTTTTCGGCTGTTTCTAACCACAATTTTCGCACAATTATCAATTCTTGTAAGGTTTCTTCTAAAGTTTCACCCTGTGCTAAACATCCTTTTAATGCGGGAATTTCTGCTACAAAACCGCCTTCTTCACAAGGATAAACAACTATGGGATAATTCATGATTACGCTCCTTCTATTAATTCTAATACTCGTTTAACATAAACTGATTTTACCCGATTATTATGAACTGGAATTACTTAGAAATTGCGCTAATTTAAATATTCCACAATATCAATATCAAATACAATCCTGTTAATCTTTTAATCGGTGGATATCCTGATATGGCTTGCGCCACGCTACGCTATCAGACAGTTAAATATTAATAGAAAAAGGTGCATCATCTTGTATTAATGCACCATACAAAATTAGCGTGAGAGAACTACTTTCTTCAATGGAAGAGAAATAATCTTTCTTCCACTTGTTGCTTGTTGTTTTCTTAAATCAGCACAAATAGCAGCCAAATCATAATTAAATGACTTAGCTTGTTCATCTCTTATTTTGCGAATTTCTGCCAAAACTTCATCATTCCACATAAATTATTCTCCTAACATTTCATAAGGTGTACATATTGTCGGCAATTCATACCCTAAACTATCAGCAATCTGTGAGAGTTTTTTCTGAATATAGGGGTTAGCAATGTGCTTACAATTCCATGTTAACAGATAATCCAATCCATAGACGGTAGCTGTAGCAATGTGAACAGTATCATAAGCAGCACTGGGTGGTAAATTACTTTGTTTTTGGAATTCCTGTGCTAAATTTTGTACTGATTCTGTGATATCAAGTAAAGGAAAGTTATTTAAAACTTCTAGTCTTTTATTCACCATTTCTGCATCACCTTTTGCTACTTCTTGCAATACCAGTGGAGAAATGTAAATAGTAAAGGAGTTTCGCTGAGTGTCCCACCAGTCTCTTGTTAATTCTGCATTAGCAGCAACTATCAAATTTTTACTAGGTCTTGCTGTTAAATAACCAATAATACTTGTTTCTATGTATATTGTTTTGGTCATATTATTAAAGTGTGATTACTTTGCTAAATTTACTATACAGTATCCTGTTAATCTTTCTTGTCTGAATCAGGATGCACAGGATTTGAGGATGTACAGGATATTTTTTTAATATTCATCTACATTTTCAGAAATTGTATTTTGTCTGAATCAGGATGTCCAGGATTTGAGGATGTACAGGATGTTTTTTTAATATTCATCTACATTTTCTGAAATTGCATTTTGTCTGAATCAGGATGTCCAGGATTTGAGGATTTACAGGATGTTTTTTTAATATTCATCTACATTTTCTGAAATTGCATTTTGTCTGAATCAGGATGTCCAGGATTTGAGGATGTACAGGATGTTTTTTAAAATTAATCTGCATTTTCTGAAATTGCGCTAATTCAAATATTCCACAATATCAATATCAAATATAATCCTGTTAATCCTTTAATCCTGGTTATCCTGATTCAGACAGTTAATTTTCTTGTCTGAATCAGGATGCTCAGGATTTGAGGATGTACAGGATGTTTTTTAATATTCATCTACATTTTCAGAAATTGCACTAATTCAAATATTCCACAATATCAATATCAAATATAATCCTGTTAATCCTTTAATCCTGGATATCCTGATTCAGACAGTTAAATTTTAATAAAAAACGGTGCATTACATTTCATTAACGCACCCTACCAGATGAGCGATCAAGATTAGATAATCTAGCATCTAAGCCTATCTCTAAAAGAAACACGAATTTTATCCAAAAGTTCTTCATACTCACATTTGTATCTAAGATTACGTTCGATTTGCCGCCTTGCTTGACTCGAAGAGATTCGATATAAATCTTCTTCATTGCGTATGTCTATAAGACGAATCTTTCCAAGTCTGAAGTTACCAAATACATTTAATATTTCCCGAAGCCTCATATATTCTTCTTCTTCAAAGAATATCGCACTTTCATCTAATTTTAAGAGTATTTCGTTCAACAGTTGAGAGAAATTCATAATATTATTTTCGCTTGCTCCTTTCCACAATTCCTCTCCCGCTAACCGGAGTAATTGGAGTTTTCTCCATATATTCCAATACGATTGGAGTCTAGCTGAAGGATAGCTATCTGGATGAGAAGAAGAAATATTTAACTGGTCTTGGAAATAGTTAAGTTGCTCTGCTAGAGGTAATGAACCATTGAAGATAGCTATATTTCCACCAGCATTTAAGGAGTTCGCATCAATAGATCCAGGGACATTTGGTAAAATAGAATTACGATATTTATCGTTTTGTAAGTGAGTGCCTATAAGATCAACATCACCTTCAGCTTCAACATCCTCTAGATCAATACCTTGACCAGTGCTTTCCTCTGCACGAAAACGACCTTTCTTACTTTTCATGCGTCTGCCTCTAATTCCACCTTGATGCTTCGCTTTATTAGAACTTTCTGATTTGAGGCTTAACCAATATCCAACTAACAAGCCTAAAGTTGCAAATATAGCCATCCACCAAATCGTCTGATTATTAAACTTTTCACCAATAGTGCGTTGCTGAATAGCAGCGGCAATTAGGTTAAAAATGACATTAATAAAAGCACCAACGAAAAGACCGAGTATTGAGTAGATATACTGTTTTTGCATAAGCTTATGCTCAGAATAAAATTTACAGTTACTTTACTAAAGTTAGTATACTGCTAGGGTATCAACTTATAATATATTCTAAAAATATGCTTTATCAAAACCCATGTAGAGACGCACCCCAAACGCCTCTACAAAAAACCCCTAAATCACAAAACCTCCCTACCCAAATAAACCTGCAAAACCTCCGGTACTTTAATCGTCCCGTCAGCTTGCTGATAATTCTCCAAAATCGCCGCCATAGTCCTACCCACAGCCAAACCAGAACCATTTAAAGTATGCACAAACTTCGTCCCTTTCTTGCCAGATTCCTTAAACCGAATATCCGCCCTTCTCGCTTGAAAATCAACACAATTAGAACAACTAGAAATCTCTCGATACTTGCCAGCAGAAGGCAACCACACCTCTAAATCATAGGTTTTTGTTGCCGAAAAACCTAAATCAGCAGTACATAAATTAATCACCCGATAAGGCAATTTTAAAGCCTGTAAAATACTCTCTGCACTGACTAGCAACGTCTCCAATTCATCAAAAGAATCTTCCGGTTTTACTAACTTCACTAACTCTACTTTATTGAATTGATGCAACCGAATTAAACCCCGCATATCCCGTCCATAACTCCCCGCTTCCCGCCGAAAACATGGCGTATATGCAGTATGATAAATTGGTAATTCTTCCCCGTTGATAATGTCCCCTCGATACAAATTAGTTACCGGAACTTCCGCAGTAGGAATTAACCACAAATCATCCTCTGCACATTTAAAACTGTCCTCTGCAAACTTGGGTAATTGTCCAGTTCCCGTTAAAGAATCTGTATTTACTAATAACGGTGGACTAACTTCAATATAGCCATTTTCAATATGTTTAGAAAGCATAAACTGAATTAATGCTCTTTCTAAACCTGCACCCGCACCTATCAAACTTACAAACCGAGTTTGGGCAATTTTTACCGCTCTTTCAAAGTTCAAAATTCCCAACTTTTCGCCGATTTCCCAATGGGGGACAATGTTGGGATTTTCGGGTTTATATTCATCTCCCCATGTTTTCACTTCTTGGTTATCATCTTCACTTGTACCAATGGGGGTAGAATCACTGGGAAGGTTAGGAAGTGCTAAGAGTAATTGATGAATTTGCGCTTTTAACTCTTTTTCCTGGGGTTCTAATCCGCTTAATGTGATTTTGAGGCTGTTTCCTTCATCCTTTAAAGCCAGAATTTCTGCATCTTGAGGATTAACACCAGATTTTACCTTGTGTCCCACCAGTTTACCAATTTCATTACTCCGGGCTTGGAGTTCATTGCGTTTTACTTCCAATTCCCGTTGTTGTTGACTCAAATCTAAGATAGGCTGAATCTCGTATTTACCACTACGAGTATTCAACTTTTCTTGTACTAATTGGGGATTTTCTCTAATTTGTTTAATATCCAGCATTGGTGAATTTCGTTAAGTTTTGTCAATTATACTTGATTGAGATAATTAATCGTAAGGGCTTAACAATGCTAAACCCTATATACTAATGCCACCTTTCTCATCTGCGTTTATCTGCGTTTATCTGCGTTTAATTATGATCAGTGGTAAATTTACCAAATATAGTTGATAATTAGTTCAGATACTCTTCTCCATTACCTAAGCGTTAAGGAGTTTTCAGCAATGATGACAACTCAATCAGTTATTTTAAATATCAAAAATGTAGAGTTAAGTGATGATCAATTTTATCAACTATGTCAAATCAATGAAGATTGGAAACTTGAACAAACAGCTAAAGGAGAATTAATAATTATGCCTCCAGTTGGTGCAATTAGTGGTAATAGAGAATCAGAGTTTAATGCAGATGTTGTGATTTGGAATCGTCAAACTAAACTCGGAAAAGTATTTAGTTCTTCCACTGTTTTTACTCTACCTAATGGTGGTAAACGTTCTCCTGATGTGGCTTGGATTGCTAATGAACGTTGGGATTCTTTAAGCATTCAAGAAAAAGAGAAATTTGCTAAAATTTGTCCTGATTTTGTCATAGAATTGCGTTCTCGTACAGATTCTTTGAGTCAATTACAGGAGAAAATGCAGGAGTATTTTAATAGTGGTTTACGTTTAGGTTGGTTAATTGATCCTCAAAATCAACAAGTAGAAATTTACCGTCAAAATCAGTCTGTAGAAATAGTATCATTACCGACAAGTTTATCGGGAGAAAATGTTTTACCAGGATTTATTTTAGAATTACCTGTTTTCAAAGATTAGGATACCACAACCACTGTCAATTATGGTTTATTAATCCGATTCATTAACCACAAAGATGCTAATAAACCTGCAAAATGCGCTGATACAGTATTTGTATTTGCCTGGACTATGAGCATATCTAAACCGCTAATAATCCGAGTTGGGTCAAATAATTGAGTAGTTACTGCTTGAGGAGATATAGACCTAGCTACTAGTGTACCAACGATCGCTTGCGCTCCCAATAAAGTGACTAATATTCCCCCCAAATTTATCCATAGACCTAAACGTAATATCTGCACGGTTTCCACCTTCCGAGGGCGATTAGTGGGATTAGGGGATTCTAATTTCTTGCCAATTCTAGTGTAGCGATAAGCTAAGTAAATACCAGCACCCAACAGAAGTATGCCACAAATTGCTAAAAACACGCCAAAGCCCGTTCCTGGATTGTTACTGGGGCTACCTGCTTTTTGACTAAAAATGCCAAATAACAGGACAATTATTCCAGAAATTACACCTAATACCAACTGAATCCATAAACTAATCCAACCTGCTAGGCGAAATTGTTGGGCTATAGCCCGGAGGTTAGATGATGGTGTTTCGGAGTTTTGCGTCATATAAAAATTAAAACTTAAAAATTAAGAACAACTTCCGTTTGTTGTTTGTTAGCTGTTACCTATTTCCAGAATAATTGATAATGGGTTAAGTCTACTGAAAATTTCAGACGTAAAATTAGTTATGAATTCTACTGTTTCTCAATCTACGTTCCTCTTAACTTTTCTGTTATCAGTTGGATTATTTTTCTTTATACGCGCTTCGACCAAGGATCGTACAGAAATGATGCAATTGACTTCAGAACAGGATGAAAATACATTAATGGCTGCATTAAAGGAGTATTTTCGCTCTCGTGCTTATCGAGTTTCAGCGGTAGATACTGCTAAAAATCAAGTCACTTTTGAAGGATTGGTTAGCCCTAGCTGGTTTCTAGCTATATTTTTGACTATATTAGCAGCCGTAGGTTTGGGTTGTTTGGCGTTGGTTCTATCAATGCTTTTGCCCGATTTTGGCCAATTTTTTCTATTAATAATCCTGTTTTCGCCTTTAAGTGGATTATTGTACTGGAAAAAATCTGGAAGACTTGAGAAGGTGTCACTCAAGATGGAAAATATCCCAAGTGGGCAAAACTTCTCAAGTACAATCACTGTAACTGCCCATAGAGATGAACTGGCTGAGTTACAAAGGGCATTACAGCTAAAGACACTTGACACTTGATTAATTGTTGGGGGTGAAAACTAGCATTATGTAGGCTTCTGACTCAAGTTTTGAGTAAATCAGCAGTAGGGAAATCTTCCTGATGCTTGGTATGTCATGAGGAAAAATTTAAATTGGCGGACAGAGCTTGATAGTAGTCCAAATTAGTGAGAGCATAAATAAATAATTCATACTTCATTTTTTGGATGACCTTGGCTCTGTCGCTATTCTCTTTTGTATAAGCTGATAACAAACTGATTCATCTAATCTATTACAGATTAATGAGGAATTAATTATCCCATGACTTGAGAGAATGTATTTAAACTCTACTGGCAAATTCAACCAAAAAATTAAAAGAAATGGAATTTTTGAACAAACCAGTCATAATTGCCAGTTAATTATTCACAGAGTCAGAAGTCACATTTACAAGATATGATAGTCATTTGTTGTTTAGTTACTAGCCACAGCAACAGACACAGTTTGTGGTGCTGTTGGTGATTCTAAAATCCTGAGACTAGGGAACAAGAAATGATTCTCTTCTACGTATTGAGCGCCAAACAGACCTTTTTCCGCCCAGAAATATCGGTCTGTTGTATGTTCATTGCGTTTTACTAGTAGCAGCGCAGGTGGCGTGATGCCTTCAGCTTGAATGAACTTTCTTGCTGCTGTCACAGGTTTATCTTCGCCACTTTCAATGCTGTACTGAGGGATATGCTCAAGTATGCGCCGTCCTTCCTGCCTACGACGACTCTTCCGCTTGCGTCTCCTTGCCAACCTATTGTCCTCCTGTTTCAAGCTATAGACTGTAGTTATGGCTACAAAATCCGTCGTCATTATATAAGTTCTATCTTAAAAGATCAATAGTTTTTAATGTTTTGATACAACTAGGGTAAAACTGTCAAAAATGAAGACTTAAAAATTAAAAAAATTGCTGACTTTTCAGCTATTGTTTCCCTACCAATCATCCATTACCAGACTAAACTAGATAGCTAGAAGCCTTAGTAACGTTATGTACTTGAATAAAATGCGAAAATTAGGTCGAAAGCTATAGGGGTAAGGCATAAGCTAAACCCCTACCAATTCCTTCTTTCCTTCTTCTTCTGACTTGGTGACTTATTCTTCCTCCTAGATTCCTGAACTCATGCTAATGTCTGCCAGTTCTGATTTTCTTGCTCTATGTCGAGAGCAAATGGCTCTGCTAACCCAAGGGATGGGAGCGGGCTTTAGCGTTGTTTATTTGACACAAGAACTAGTAGAAAAATCTACAGCAGAGGCACGACTAATTCCAGTAATGGTGTATCCAGAGACTATAGCATTAAATCCTAGTGATGAATATAGTGATGTGGGGGAAGGTTATCCTGTAAGGTTAGCTAATGTTTTAGCATTACCCAATCAGCAAATGAGATTGTTAAAACCGACTCCAATATCCTCCCATGAATCAGCGGAATCGGCAGCAACAGGAAAACAAAATTTACACGATGCACAAGATGAATACTGGCTGAGTCATAACCAAATTGTTTTACCTTTGATTCATGAAGGCGTGATGATGGGGTTATTGGTGACGGCGAGAGAAGATAGGGAATGGAATGAACGAGAGGAACGGGAAATTGAACGCATTGCTAAGACTTTAGCGATCGCTTGCATTTTAGACCAGCGCCAGTCATGGTTACAACATCAACTCCAGCAGGAACAAATTCTCCAAGAGAGACAACGGGATTTATTAGATAATCTTTTACATCAATTTCGTAACCCCTTAACTGCTATCCGCACCTTTGGGAAATTACTATTTAAGCGGATGCTCCCGGTTGATCCTAATCGGGAAGTAGCCACCAGTATAGTCCGGGAGAGCGATCGCCTACAAGAACTATTAAAACAATTTGATCAAGTAATTGATCTTAATACAGCAGATTTAGAACCTTTACCTCTACCAGAATCAAAAGTAGTTATTAACGCCAATGTGCAAAAAGCCGCTAAACCCGCGTTATTACTACCCGGAACAGGAGAACAATTAACTAATTGTTTCTTGATAGATTTATTAGCACCTTTATTAATATCTGCCCAAGCGATCGCTCAAGAACGAAATCTACAATTAATCACAGAAATTTCTCCTCACCTACCCCTAGCGAGGGTGAATGAAAAAGCCTTAGGAGAAGTTTTGAGTAATATCCTTGATAACGCTTTAAAATATACACCACCTGGAGGTAAAATCTTAGTACAATGTGGGCAACAAAAAGGAAATTTACAAGGTATTGCTATTAGTGATACAGGTCCAGGTATTCCTCCAGAGGACTTAGAACATCTAGGAGAAAGACATTACCGGGGTGTACAGGCAAAAACAGAAATTCCGGGAACTGGCTTAGGAATTGCCATTGCTAAACAGTTAATAGTAGAAATGCAGGGAAACATCGAGGTTTTTAGTCCAGCCATTAACTCAATTATCACATTACCAAATACCCCAGGAACTACATTTATAATTTGGTTGCAATCTGTTGGCTAAAATAGGGAATAAATAAATAGACTTAAAAATTTCAGGCGTTGCTGATAGCCTGCGTAGCGTAGCCATATTGAGGTATGCATTGGTGTCAACTTAAGCTCAAATCCCTACCACATCTCGTTCCTAGTCTCTGACTAGGAATGCAGTTGATGAGGCTCTGCCTCTAATATTATTGAAGGCAGAGCCTTCTAGAATTCATTCCCAGTCAGAGACTGGGAATGAGATGACTTGAGTTCTTTGCGGGATAGAGGTTTTACGTTAAGTTGACACCAATGTGAGGTATGAAATTCCCAAATTGAACCTTTAAAACTCAAACCTCAGTGCGTCTTCGCGCCTTTGCGTGAGACTAAAATTTATTTATATTATGAAATTCACAACTTCAAAACTATTACAGCACTTTGTGGTGTTATGAAGTACAAGAACCCCGCCCCCAAACCCTCCCCGCAAGCGAGGAGGGGACTATGATGTATTTCATTCCAGTGCATACCGCTATAAGTTTATTGACGAGTTATGACTAAATTTGAAGTCAGGGTAATATCTAAATCTTGTTCTGGTCTTAACACAAAAACATCAGCTTTTGGTTTTCGCAATAGTATACTAGCTAAAGCCCCCGCTGCTGCACCACCTACGGGTTCTAAAACTTCAATTTTCTTGTTACCAGTCACCAAAGAAATCAGAGTAGCAGCACCCGCACCAATAGCCGCATCTGTTAATATTTGTCCAGTGCTTGATCCTTTGGTAATTGTTTCTGTTTGGGTGATGGTTTTAGAGTTAGCATAAATCTGTTGTCGTTGTCCAGAGGGAAATACTAATTCCCTGGCTACAAAGCGGACACCTTGCCGGTTATTATTAGTAGATGCCCCATTTAATCTTACTGGTTGTAATTCTCCAATAACTTCAGTATTAGCAGGAATTAAAATATTTCTGTTTTTATCAGTAACATTGTCAGCTATTTTCAGAGTTAGAGCCAATGTTTCACCCGGTTTGACAATAACCTTCTCTTTTTCGTAGGTAACAGGTAAAGTGACATTAGCGGGGATACTAATTGTCCGCGATTGATTGAGATTAAATCCTTGGGCAAAAACAGGGTTAAATGATAGCACGGGGATGGCTGTACCTGTTGTAATGGCTATAGCCATGAGTGCAGCGGTGCTAGATTGCCAATGGATAGAACGACTCATGATAGGATTGCCAATAATATGTGATATGTATGGTGACGTGGACTAGCTAGGATAGTTTCTGGACAATTGTTAAGTAGGTGGGCGTTAAAAATTGTCGTTGGGGCAAGGGAACAGGGAACAGGGAACAGGGAACAGGGAACAGGAAGAGAGTTTTGAGTGATTTTACTTTTCTTCACATACCTTTAAATTTTTCTGTTCACCTACTTAATTAAGACTTGCTAAATAAAGCTAAAACCATTTATTAATAAGAGTTTCGCGGATTTTCATCACAAAAAAGTGCCAGGTTTTGGCTGATGGTGTCTCAAAATAGGTGCATTTTTCTTTGTCAGATTTGGAAAATTGAGGATGTCCAGACAGTTGAAACTGTTCCCAGTTAAGAGTTATACTATGTACTTGTGAGATTTAAACTTTTGCCAAATGACAAAGAACCCAGATGTGTAGGGGTAAAGCAAGAGCTTCATTGGTGTCAACTTAACGTAAAATATCTACCCCGCAAAGAACCCAGATCATCTCATTCCCAGTCTCTGACTGGGAATGAATTCTAGAAGGCTCTGCCTTCAATGATATGAGAGGCAGAGCCTCATCAACTGCATTCCTAGTCAGAGACTAGGAACGAGATGTGGTAGGGATTTGAGCTTAAGTCGAAAAAGCGAACTGCTTGCAGCAGCGCTTCGCTATCGCACAATTATAATATGCTCTTAGTTTTATCCTAGATGCTGTTTATCAGATATATTATTCATAATGGCTGTATGATAAGTTTAAATTATAGAAAATCAATAATACTTTTGATATTTATAACTTTTAGCAATTCCCTTTATATTTTCTTAATAATTAATTGAGAATCTTTTCTATTTATCAACGAGGTTGCTATACTTTCAGCGATCTGCTATAATTTCAGAGAATTTCATAATTGGGTTACTATTATCAATTTTGAATCTTTCAGAAGAGGTTAGTCTCAAACCCTTGATTGACAGTAGTTTCAGAAATTAATTTCCCAGGCTAATACAAAACTTTACAAAATTAATAGCTATTCCCTCAACAATTTTAGCCATGAATTTGCTCAGAAATGATCTAATTTGAGCGATCGCAAAAATTTCCTATTGACAAATTGACAAAAAAGTGATATGTAACCTGTCAATGTTATTAATTTTAGTGATATTTAGGACTTACGCACGAGTTACGGAATAATGAACCACAGAGAACACAGAGAACACAGAGAAATGAGGGTTTGAGGAATATTTTGCGTAAGTCCTGATATTAAATCAACATGAATTAAGTAGGTGAACACAATAAAACCAAACTGTGTAAAGAAATGTAAAATCGCCCAAACCCTCTTCACTCTTGCCTCTTGCCTCTTGCCTTTTGCCTTGCCATAACGACAATTTTCAACGCCAACCTACTTAAAGTTTACTCAAAAATTTCCGGGTTATTTAGTCATCTTCAGATGACTTCTGCTATTAGACTGGGAATTCATTCCCAGGCGGGCTACAGGTTTTACCTTAAGTTGACACCAATGAAGCTCTTGCTTTACCCCTACACATCTGGGCTTTTTGTCATTTGGCAAAAGTTTAAATCTCACCCGTGTTTAGTATACATCAATTTGATTGGTGTTGGGTTGCGCTTTGCTTAACCCAACCTACGGTACTAGATATTTTTGGCACAATTGCCGAAAGTCTTCACCCCGCATTTCAAAGTTGGGATATTGGTCAAAACTAGCGCAAGCTGGAGATAATAATACTACAGAGGCTTGATATTTTTTGGCTAATTCCCCAGATAAGGATACGGCGTTTGCCATTGTTTCAACTATGTGATAATTGCTATATCCCATCTCTTGCAGCCGTTTCGCAAATGCTGGTGCTGCGTTACCTATGAGTAAAACGGCGGCGGCTTTGGCTTGAATTTGGGCTAACCAAGTGGTATCATCCCCGGCTTTGGCTTCGCCACCAGCAATTAAAATGGCGGGACTATGGACAGATGCTAATCCTACTTCGGCTGCGTCGTAGTTGGTGGCTTTGCTATCGTTAATAAAATCAATTCCTTGCCAATTGCAAATATGTTCTAAACGGTGGGGAACGCCAGAGAATTCACGCACAGCTTGCGAAATGGCGGTAATATCTATACCTGCTAATCTAGCAGCGGCGACGGACATGAGCAGATTTTGCTGGTTATGTTCCCCTACCATTCGCAATGCAGATACCTCTACAATGGCTTGGGGTGTGGGGGTGATTTTTTCCATTACCCAGCCATTTTCTATATAAAAGCCTTTTTCACCTATGAGGAATTTTTCACCTTTAACGGTTGTCCAATAGGCGTTTGGCCAATGAGTTAATCCTAATTTGCTCAAATAAGTATCATCACCATTAAATATTTGAATTTGGGAGTTATGTAATAATTTGGCTTTGATATTATAGTAATTTTCTAATGTTTTGTGTCGGGCTAAATGATCTGGGGTGAAGGTTGTCCAAATCCCAATGCGGGGCGCTAAAGTTACGGAAGATTCGATTTGATAACTACTAAGTTCACCAATTATCCAATCAACGGAATTTTTTTCTGTATTCCCTCTTGCCTCTTGCCTCTGGTTACTGAGCGAAGTCGAAGTATTGCCTCTTGCCTGTATTGCTACCTCACAAGCAGCATGACCAATGTTACCACAGGCGGGGGCGTTCAATCCCGCTGTTTGGAAAATGGCAGCAGTTAAAGCGGTGGTGGTAGTTTTACCATTTGTCCCGGTGATTGCTACCCAAGGAATATCTTGCAAATATCGCCAAGCTAGTTCCATTTCGCCAATAGTTTCTATGCCTAATTCTCGCGCTTTGGCTAAAATAGGAATATCCCAAGGAACTCCGGGACTGAGAACTATTAATTTGGATATATCAGAGTTGGTGAATTCTGGTTTGTGTCCTAATTTTACCGTAATGTGTTCACTGGCGAGTTGTTGTTGTTGTTCGAGGAGGGTTGGGGAGGTGCTACTATCGCAAAGTTCAACCTCCCAGCCTTCCTGTTTCAACAATCTTGCCGCAGCAACACCGGATTTTCCGAATCCAATAATTAACGCTTCTGGCATAGACTATGTAGCATCCCTGGTTAAGCTTCACTATAGTAGCGTTAATTGGCAAAAATTACACCAATTTTTGTTGCGTTATGCTACAAATTTTTGACTATCGCGCCAAAGTCCGCCAATACACGGGCGTGATTTCGCAGTAATCCCAGTAAATTTAAGCGATTTTGCTTAATATCGGGATTTGCGTCCATAACTAAAACGCTGTCTTCACCATCAAAAAATGTACTGACGGTGGGGGCAATTTTTGCTAGTGCGGTTACTAATAGTTGGTAATCCCGGTTTTGTTGTGCTGCTTGGGTTTGAGGAACTAATTCGAGTAAAGCGTTATAAAATGCAGATTCGGATTTTTTCTGGAAGAGTTGGGGATTTATTAAAGATTGTGGTTCTAGGGTTTGAAAGTCTAGATTTCCCTGGGCTGCTAACCGGGTGGAACGGTTGACGGTTTCGTAGATTTTATCTAATGTACCATCTTTGCGGATTTGTTGTAAATAGAGAGCGCGATCGCGGACATCTAATAAATCCGTTAATGCCCGTTCTGTGTATTCGGGATCATTTTCTCCCAAAACTGCATTTACTAAATCGTAATCTATCTGTTTTTCATCTTGTAATAAGGTGCGAATCCGTTGCAGGAAAAATTCTTGCAAGGTTTTAATTAAGGATTTGGCATCTTTGTTAAAAGTTGTAGCGAAATCTGTGGCGATTTCTTCTAAAAGGGTTGATAAATTAATTTGTAAATTCGCCAACCAGGTAATATTAACAATCGCATTTGCTGCGCGACGTAAGGCGAAAGGATCTGATGAACCTGTGGGAATTAAACCTAAACCAAAGATACTCACTAAGGTATCTAATCTATCTCCTAAACCGACAATTTGACCTGTGAGAGTTTGGGGAAAAATATCATCAGCATTTCTGGGTAAATAATGCTCAAAGATGGCTTTTGCAACTTCTGGATTTTCGCCATTAGCTAAGGCGTATTTTTCGCCCATAATTCCCTGTAATTCTGGAAATTCATAGACCATTTGTGTGACTAAATCGGCTTTACAAAGTAACGCGGCTCTTTGTATATTCTGGGTTTGATCTGGATTTAATTGTAATTGAGTGGTAATTCTTTCGGCATTTTTAACTATTCTGGCGATTTTGGCACGAACTGAACCTAAATCTTCTTGAAAGGTGACTTTTTCTAATTGGGGTAAGTAGCTTTCTAAGGGTTTGGCTAAATCAGCTTCATAGAAAAATCTGCCGTCTGCTAACCGCGCTCGAATTACTCTGGCATTACCGACAGCAATAATATCAGATTTGGCAGGATCTCCGTTACTAATGGTGATAAAGTTGGGTAATAATTCCTGGCAATCAGCATTTTTGAAGACGGGAAAATAACGCTGATGACTTACCATGACTTCGGTAATTACTTCTTTTGGTAAATTGAGAAATTCCTCTTCAAATTGGCCGATAACTGCTGTGGGATATTCAACTAAATTGACAACTTCTGCTAGTAAGTCGGGGTAAATTGGGGTATATCCGCCTAATTTTTCGGCTGCTGCTTTCACTTGATTTGTGATGATTTCGGCTCGGTCTTCTGGGAGTACATTTACATAGCCAGAAGCCAAGGTTTTGACATATTCTGTAGCGTGGTCAATGCTGACGGGTTGGGGGTGTAAGACTCTATGGGTGCGAGAAAGGCTATCGCTTTTAACAACTTTTGCCCCATTTTCTAATTGTAGTGGTAAAATTTCCCCATCTAACAATGTGACTAAGGTGCGAATTGGGCGCGAAAATCGTCCGTCACCATGTCCCCAGCGCATTAACCGCTTGCCTTCTAAGTTCCAGACCCATTGGGGGACAAGTTCGGTTAAAATATCGGCGATGGGACGACCGGGAATTTGTTTGTTGACAAAGACGAAATCGCCTTTTTCTGTGGGACGAATTTCTAAAGCGGAAATATCTACACCTTGCTTACTCGCAAAACCAATGGCGGCTTTAGTGGGTTGTCCATCTTTAAAAGCTGCTTGTGCGGGTGGTCCTTTGATTTCTTCTTCTCGGTCTGCTTGCTGGGAAGGTAAACCTGTAATCAGAACTGCTAACCGGCGGGGTGTTCCATAGACTTCGACAACCGCTTCGGGGAGATTGTGGGTTTTGAGACTTTCGGGAATGCGCGATCGCCATTGTCCAATAGCATCACTCAAAAAACCTGCGGGTAATTCTTCTGTACCGACCTCTAATAAAAATGCTGGCATAAGATACTGTTTTTAAGTTGGTGTGGCTTAATATTAGTCAATTTCAGCATTGTACGCCAGTTCCGACTCTTGAGGAAAATCTAAGAGGGTGGTTGAAAAGTCATGATTGCTGTATCAAATGTTAATTACTTAAGCAGTGAGACAGAATTAATTACACAATGTCATTGCGTTAGCGCAGCGTGGCGTTAGCCATATGGAAGGAAGTGAAATGAAGCGATCGCCCTACCCACTTTTCTACACCAGGCTAATAAAGCTAAACAGACAGAAGCTAAATTATTTGTTGGCTCTATGAACCGCGCTCAACAGGCTTACTTTGTAGAGAAGAGTAGTTTTACCATATCTATAGATGAATTAGGCATAGGTATTAATCAGCAAACAAATAATTATGAATATGTAAGTAATGTTGATCCTAGCGGCACAATAGTGACAAATAATGGTAGGTCACTAACAGGCACTTTAAAATCCTATGTAGGAGTTACTTATTTAAACCTTGTAACTATAGCAGGTACTCAAGAAACACTTACCATAACCATTCTGTGCGAAAGTCCTGCTATTGGAATAGGTACTTTACAGACACAGACATCTACTATTTGTCCTACTGATTGGATATTGTTACCAATATAACAAAGATGAGTATTAAACCTGTAATTAGCAACCTAAAATTAGGTTTTTAAGCCCCTTTTTTAACAGAAGAAGAATTAACAATTATACAACGTATTAAATGAATTTAAACGTGCAGTATTCCAATAGTTCACAATGTAGGGACATTATATACAATGTCTCCACATTTTTTGATGCTGGTTAATTTAGGAACTGATGGGACAAATTCCTTGATAAATAAGCTTTTCAAGCCATTTCCTGAGTTTGTCCAAAAATCTTTTAGGTGAAGTGATATGAAACTGATCAGAAGTGGGTAAGTTCTTTTTATAAGGAAACAAACAACACCAACACTCCACCCCAAGGAAAATTAATATGAAAACTGAACTGAAAGCTAAATTCATCCAACACCTCCTCGGCAAAAAGCAAGAAGGTGAGGGTTTCACCCTGATTGAATTGTTAGTTGTTATCATCATCATCGGTATTCTCTCGGCTATTGCACTGCCATCTTTCCTGAACCAAGCCAACAAAGCTAAACAATCCGAAGCTAAAACCTATGTTGGGTCTTTAAATAAAGGTCAACAAGCTTACTTCACAGAAAAAGGCTCTTTCGGCTCTGCAATATCAGACTTGGGCGTTGGTATTAAATCAGAAACTGCTAATTATAAATATGCAACCGCAACGACTGGTACAGGCACTGCTGCGATCGCTCAATCTACTTCTGCTCTAACAGGAGTTAGTAAAGTAATCAGAAATTATGGAGGTACAGTATCCCTAATTGTAGAAGGATCAAGCAGTGATGCAACTAGTATTGCTATTCTTTGTGAAACTACTGCCGTAGGTGTTGCTGCCGTAGTTCCTACTGTTGGGAGCGCCTGTGCTACTGGTTCCACTGAAGTAGGTAAGTAATTAAATAGTAAAGCAATGAAGATTACATGAAAAATTGCGGAAGTTGAATTGAGACAATTAAAGCTATCGAGTCACAGCAATTTTAGCAATTTTAGATGAGACAAATATCCAGGATCTTCATTGTTGCATTAAATGTAGAGACGTTCTATAGAACGTCTCTACTGTGTTTTTGTAATACAACCACTTTATACTTACGATTATCAAATGCAACAGAATTCACAACTAAAAGATTACACTCAGGCTATTCAATATTACGAAAATGCAATTGACGCAGAACCTGATGTTAAATCCCATTACTGGCATTTGGGATTATATTTATTATTGCAAGACAAGGAGCAAGAAGCGCAATTAACTTGGTTAATGGGTATCGCAGAGGGAACTACAGAAGAGGTTCAATTGTGGACAACTGAGTTGAGCCAGATTTTATATCGAGAAATCGAAAAACAAGTAACCTTAGAAAACTATAAACAAGCCTGGGTCATTAGTCAACATTTACGAGAAATTAATTCTCATTATATTAATAACTTATTATTCAACTTATATTTAGCTACGCAATTAGAATTATTAGATGATGAATATGTTCAGCAGCTTGATTTAATTAATGCTATTGAAGAAGAGAATATTAACCCAGATATAGAAGTATTTTCAAAAGTTATTCATAAACTTATAGAATATCCTGGGCTTCGTGAATTAACCTTAGAAGTAGTAAATTTATTACTGAATTCATCAAGTAATATTAATGATTATACATATACAATAATATCTGCTGCTATTAAAGCAGAACTTTCTTTAATAAATGCTAATTTAGCTATTCAGTTACTGGAAATTTATATAAATGTAAATCCCAATCATCCAGAGGTTTTGATTCGATTAGCCTTTTGTTATCAAACAACTGGTCAACATCTTAACGGGATTAACACAGCCAAAAAATTAATAGATAGCTCTGATAATTTAGCTGATAAAGTTTTTTATAATCATTTGCTAATTAGGGGATTATTAATATCAGCAGGATCTTGGGAAGAAGCTTGTTTAGCAATTGAAAAACAAAAAAATTTAATATCATCTCTCATCCAAGAATCTCCCAGAATATCAGATACTGTGAGAATTCTACGTTTATACACATCAATGTTCTTTTTTCCTTATATTACAGATACTCCTAATATTATTAGGCCACTTCAAAATCAGTTACTGAATTTATGTTTAAATAATTTTGAACTAAATTCTACTCAAGCAATTAACCAATATCGTTATACAGCAAATACCACAAAAACAAGCAAGAAAATTTTAAAAATAGGCTATTTGTCCCATTACTTAAGACAACATTCTGTAGGTTGGATTGCTCGTTGGCTTTTTAAATACCATGATTCTGATAAGTTTAAAATTTATTCATACATAATCCATCCGCGTATACAAGATAATTTGCAGAAGTTTTTTATTGAATCTTCTTACCAAGCTTATAGTATTGAAGATGTAAACAGTGTAGTAAAAATTACTGAACAAATTCATAAAGATGAAATTGATATTTTGGTCGATTTAGATAGTCTTACAATTGATTTTGTTGGTGAAGTCCTCGCAGTAAAACCTGCTCCCATTCAAGTTACTTGGTTAGGTTGGGATGCTTCAGGTTTGCCATCTATTGATTACTTTATTGCAGATCCCTATGTATTACCTGAATCAGCACAAAACTACTATAGTGAGAAAATTTGGCGATTACCAGAAACTTACGTTGCTGTGGGCGGTTTTGAGACAGATGTTCCCACGTTAAGACGGGAAGACATTGATATTCCCAAAGATGCAATTGTATATTTTGTTGGGCAAAAAGACTATAAACGTCATTTAGAAAATACTAAATTACAATTAAGAATTATTAAGCAAGTTCCTAATAGTTATTTATTAATTAAAGGTTTTAGTGATTTAGAAGCTTGTCAGAAATTCTATGAACAATTAGCAGCAGCAGAAGGACTAGATACTAAATATTTACGATTTATTCCTCAAGATATAACTGAAGCAATTCATAGAGCTAATCTTACTATTGCTGATATAGTGTTAGATACCTATCCTTATAATGGCGCAACCACTACTTTAGAGACTCTATGGCTGGGTATTCCCATAGTGACCAGGGTAGGACAACAATTTGCAGCCCGCAATAGTTATACTATGATGATTAATGCCGGAATTACCGAAGGTATTGCTTGGACTGACGAGGAATATGTAGAATGGGGAGTGCGCTTAGGCAAAGATGAAAAACTCAGACAAGAGGTTGTCTGGAAATTAATACAAGGAAGAAAAAATGCACCTCTATGGGATGCAGAAAAATTTACCCGTGAAATGGAAAAAGCCTATCAGCAGATGTGGCAAAAGTATGTTGATACTAAATAGGTACTTAGTGAGAACTTAAGTTATCAAAAAGATGTGTTATTATCATTAAATAAATGCTCATCAAAAGAGGTCATCATCTATGGAATCGCTAATAATAAATAAAATTTTAGAAAAAGTGAAAATATTTCTACAAACAACCTATCAAGATAATTTAGATAAAGTTATCTTGTTTGGTTCTCGTGCTAGAGGTGATCATCATTCTGATTCTGATGTAGATATTTTAATTGTGTTAAAAGAACCCTTTAACTATTCTCAAGAAATCGAAAAAACTAGCATTTTTCTTTCAGAATTATCTTTAGAATTTGACTTAGTGATTTCTCGTGTTTTTGCTGAAACTAAAGATTTTAACTCTAAAAATACTCCTTTTTTTATGAATGTTATAAAAGAGGGAGTTACTTTATGAATAATGAACAAAAATATTTATTAATTAAGGCAGAAAGAAGCTTAAATGCAGCTAGAGAATTAAATAATAAAAATTATCCTGAATTTGCGACTTCCCGATGCTATTATAGTATGTTTTATGTAGCAGAAGCTTTGTTGTTAAATGAAAATTTATCTTATTCTAGTCATGCTGCGGTTATTTCTGCTTTAGGTAAATATTTGGTAAAAACTAATAAAATTCCGATTAAATATCATCGTTATCTCATTGATGCTCATTATGGGTTTAACGATTTTTATATTGCTTTGGGTTATAAAGGCGATTATATCAAACGCTATTTTTTAGAGTATTATCATCTAAATCCTAGTATGACTATTGATTTGAAAGATGGCCATATAGATGTTCATAACAACGTAGTCGAAGATTGGATTATTCACCTCATGGACACAGGTTTAGACACTATGACGGCTGGTAGAGTCAAAAGATTACTAAAGAATGAAACATTTATGGTAACTTATAGGGATGGAGTTGCTAATTTAAGCATTAATAAATTGTTAGAATCTCATAAATGTTTAGCAACCGCATTTGAGACCATAGAAAAAATAGACCAATACCAAGTTTAATTATTTATTACTAAAGGAAACAACAATGAAAAAACATATCTTGTTATATACAGATGATCCCGGATTAGGAGGAGTAGCTCAATATAATCATAGTTTACTCCGTGGATTAGTGCAATTAGGTTATCAGATCACTTGTATTCAAAGTGAATATAATACACCCTTGATTGAAGTAAGAGAAAACCTAGGTATTAAACATATTTGGTTAGATTTTGATACCCTCAATGATGAAGAACGAAAAATAACAGATACAGCTTCATCTCAAAGAATTTTATCAGAAATTAAACCTGATTTAATTATATTTAGTGATAGCTGGGCTTTAGCCAACTTGGGAGCAAAACAAGTAGCAATACAATATAATATTCCATTTATTGCCATAGTTGGTTTAGTGGGAGTTTATCCTGGTGGTCTTCCTAATGCTTCTTTAAAATTAATGTCTGAAGTTTATCATTATGCAAAAGCTGTAATAGCAGTTTCTGAAAATAACTTAAACTTACTATATCAAGGTTATGGCTTACCTAAAAATAAAGGGGAAGTTATTTATTATGGCAGACCTAAAGAATATTTTACACTTCAAAATAAAACTACACGAAATAACTTACGTCAACAGTTAGATATTCCCAAAGATGCTATCGTCTGTTTAACATCAGCACGCTATGATAAAATTAAAGGATATGATTTTCAATTAGCAGCTATTGAACAGTTAAAACTAACTAAAATTTGGAAAAAACTTTATTTTATTTGGGTAGGTTCAGGTTCATTAGAAACTGAATTAAAAGAGAAAATTCATCAGCAAAAACTAACAGATAAAATTAAATTATTAGGCCAACGTTTTGATATTCCAGATTTATTAGATATTAGTGATATTTTTATATTGCCATCTTTATTAGAGGGAATGCCATTAGCAATAATGGAAGCTATGGCAAAAGGATTACCAGTAATCGCTTCTGCTGTCAGTGGTATTCCTGAAGAGTTAGGTAATACAGGTCAATTGATAGCAGATCCTAAAGTAGAACCAGAAATTGCAATTAATCAATTAGCGGAAACAATTAAATTGTGGACAAGCAATGAAGATTTACGCCAAACTATAGGACAAAATTGCCAACAAAGAGCATCTGCATTATTTACCGAAGAAAGAATGATCAATCAAACTAAAGATGTGATTGAAAGAGCATTACTACCAGTCGGTGATTATATGTCGCAAAAGCTACAATTTATCAAACCAGATGCAGCATTTCCTAATATGATTGTGGGGAATACTAATACTTGTGAATGGCAATATCTACGGAGAGAAATTCCCCATAATTGGTATGTAGATCAAAGGCATCCCTATATAGGATTTCTATCAAGAGATGAAGCCAGTATTTTGTATAATAATGCCTTACAATTTGCAGGTAAAAGAGCCTTAGAAATAGGTTGTTGGTTAGGATGGTCAGCCTGCCATTTAGCTTTAGCAGGAGTAGAATTAGATGTTATCGATCCAGTTCTAGAAAATCCTGATTTCTATACAAGTGTGAGTAATTCTCTGCAAGATGTAGGAGTTATTGATCATGTAAATTTAATACCTGGATATAGTCCCGAAAAAGTCCACGAAATCGTACAAGAAAATCAACGTAAATGGTCATTGATTTTTATTGATGGTAATCATGATGCACCCTATCCTTTAAATGATGCAATCACCTGTGAACCTTATGCTGAAGAAGATGCAATGATCTTATTTCATGATTTAAGTTCTCCTGATGTAGCAGAAGGTTTAAATTATTTCAGATCAAAAGGATGGAATACTCTAATTTATCAAACTATGCAAATTATGGGAGTAGCTTGGAGGGGTAATGTTCAACCAATCACTCACATACCTGATCCCAGTGTTAATTGGAAATTGCCCTCATATTTGCATAGTTATCAAGTTAGTGGTTTATCAAATGATCACAACAAAAAAGCTTTAATTTTCTTCCCTCATAATCCTTATCCTGCAAAAACAGGAGCGCATCAGCGTTGCCTATCTTTAATTAAAGCTTTACAAGCCTGGGGTTATAATATTACTTTGTGTGGTTGGAATATAATTACGGATCATCATTATCCTCAAGATACAGCAGCCTTAAAAACCATAGAATCTGCATTAAATGTAAAAGTTTTGGTTTACAAAGGAACTGCTGAAGATTATCAATTTATACAAACCATACAATTACAAAATAATAGTGATCCTTTTGGAATTTATACACCACCAGGATTAAAACAATTTTTTGAACAGATATTTGATCAAATCTCACCACAGTTAGTAGTTGTTAACTATTCTCTATGGGGAGAATTGATAAATAACAATAAATTTTCAAAATCACTAACAGTATTAGATGCTATTAATTTATTCACTCTCAATACTCAAATGCAAAATAATTTGCAAAATTATTTATCATCTCCTCCCTATCATCCTGACAAAATTAACTTAGAAGCAATCCAAGAAAATTTTTATTTAAAACAAGATTTACAACCAGCATTGAAAGAATATCAAATATTTGACAAATATGATTATACATTGGTGATTTCCAATCAAGAAACTTCACAAATCGCTAATCATACCCAAAATACTAAGTTAATCTATATACCCATGACTTATGCTCCCGTAGTAGTGAGCAATTCTTATCAAGAAAAACCTATTTTTGCTGTAGGACCTAATCGGTTCAATATTCAAGGATACTTATACTTTACTAAGCAAGTTTTACCAAAACTATTAGCACTTATTCCTGATTTTGAACTACAAGTAGTGGGAATGATTTGTGAACAATTAGCTCCTGTTAACGGAGTAGAATTATCTGGGTTCGTTCCTGATTTAACATCCATTTATAGCAATAGTTGTTTTGCTATATGTCCCTTAATTGGTGGAACAGGACAACAAGTTAAAATAGTAGAAGCAATGGCTCATGGTTTGCCTGTTATAGCCTTAAGTAATGTGGCTCATTCTTCTCCCATTGAACATGGTGTAAATGGATTCATTGCTAATAATGCTGATGAATTTGCCCAATATACAATACAATTATGGCAAGATAGAGAATTATGTGAAAGATTGGGAATAGCTGCAAGGAAAACTATTGCGGAGAATTTTTCACCTGAAGTAATTAAAGATAAACTGTCACCTATCATTAATGAAGCCAATTTAAAAAGTTCACTACAATCATCATCTTTTAAACAAACACAAATAATTATTGATGGTGTATTTTTTCAACTGTATAAAACCGGAATTGCTAGAGTCTGGAAATCCCTTTTAGAACAGTGGGCAAATACAGAATTTGCTAATCATATTATAGTTTTAGATCGGGCTAACACTGCACCTAAGATTAACGGCATTCGTTATCGTACCATATCTCCCTATAATTATAACGATACGGAGAGCGATCGCCAAATGCTCCAGCAAATTTGCGACGAAGAAGGAGCAGAATTATTTATCTCTACCTATTACACAACCCCCATTAATACCCCTTCAGTGTTTATGGCTTATGACATGATACCAGAAGTATTAGGAGGTAACTTAAATGAACCTATGTGGATAGAAAAGCACAATGCTATCAAACACGCATCCGCTTTTATTTCCATATCAGAAAATACAGCTAAGGACTTGAGTACATTTTTCCCAAATATATCATTAGAATCAATTACTGTTGCCCATTGTGGAGTTGATCCTCTTTTCTCCCCTACCTCTGAAAATGAAATTAATGCCTTTAAATATAAATATGGCATCAATAAACCCTATTTCTTATTAGGTGGACTAGGCGGATATAAAAACTCAATTTTCTTTTTGCAAGCATTTTCTCAACTGATTAACAAACACAGTTTTGATATAGTAGCGACTGGTGCAGGTAGTCAATTACCTCCTGAATGGCGACAATATACTGCTGGATGTACCTTTCACGGATTACAATTAAGTGATGCAGAATTAAGATTAGCTTATGCTGGAGCAGCGGCACTAGTTTATCCCTCTCAATATGAAGGTTTTGGAATGCCAGTAGCGGAAGCAATGGCTTGTGGATGCCCTGTAATTACTACTCCTAATGCCTCTTTACCCGAAGTTGGAGGAGAAGCAGTCATCTATGTTAAAGATGATGATATTGAGGGTATGACTAATGCTTTATGTGATGTTCAAAAACCCAGCTTAAGACGTAATTTAATTCAGGCAGGATTACAACAATCTCAGAAGTTTTCTTGGGACAAAATGGCTGATATTGTCAGCAATGTTTTAGTTAATCAAACTCTTGAATCTTTACCTTTCAACCTTGGAGAAATTAATCTAATCATGTTTCCTGATTGGAATCAGTCAGAAGATGATTTATATGTGCAATTAGGAGAGGTAATTAAAGCACTAGCTACTGATTCTCATGCTGATGAAACGACATTACTCATCTATGTTAGTAACAGTGATCCTGAAACTGCGGACGGAATATTATCTAGTATCGCTATGAACTTAATAATGGAAGATGAGATAGATATTACCGAAAGCATACAAATTTCTTTGATAGAAGAAATCAGTGAAAAACAGTGGCAAACACTACTACCACATTTACAGAGTAGAGTTGTATTAGAATTAGAAAACCAAGAGGCGATCGCTAAATTCCAAGCAGACACCTTACCGACTTTTGAAATAGGATTATAAATCAATTTCTGCTTCTGCTGCTTTATCTTGGTAGATATCACTTATTTAGTACAATTTAACTGTAACCGCTTCCATACCTTGTATTTGAGGAATAAAAACTATGACAACTACATTACAAAAAGCTATTGTACCAAATAATCATCTAGTTCTTACAGGAATTACTTGGGAAAAATTTGAGCAAATAGAAACCACCTTTCAAGATATTGAGGGGATAAGATTTATTTATTTAGATGGAGAATTAGAAATTATTATGAATTTAGGACAAGAACATGAATATTACAAAAGAACAATTAGTTTATTGTTAGAAGCATACTGTAGAGAAAAAAGGGTTAGATTTTATGCTGGAGGTAGTGCCACGTTAGGAAATAAAAATATAACTGGACGTAAAGAACCTGATGAATCCTATATTTTTCATAGTAAAAAAGACATTCCCGATTTAATTATTGAGGTAATTTTTACCAGTGGAAATATAAAAATATTAGAAATATATAAACGAATTGGTATTCCTGAAGTTTGGATTTGGGAAGATGGATTATTAAAAATCTATGCTTTAGAAAATGGTGAATATAATCAGGTTAATCAAAGTCAATTATTACCAGATTTAGATATACAAGTGTTAAATCAGTATGTTGATTACCATGATCAATATGATGGAGTCACAGAATTTATTAACTACTTAAAAACTCAATAAATAACCTGTTCAAAACTATTACTAAATATAAAGTTTAACGCCTCCATCAGTGCTTGTAAATCCTCTAATACATAATATTTAACATTCTTAACAAACTCCATTTCTTGCAAAACTGCAAATTCCCATAACTTACCATTAGAAACTATACCAAATAACCGACTATTTTGATTACCATTCATTTTTTGTGCAGCAATCAGTTCCGCTAAACATTGTCCCCAACCTTCCTCAAAGTTATCTTTTTTAGCTTCCACTATAATTAGATAGGGCTTCTCTAAAATAATTTTACCCCTAGAAGAACGTTGAGCAACCATATAGTCAGGAATCCCTGATAAATTCTCATCATAATTTAAAGGTTGATGACTCCAAAGTAATAATTTACTAGCATATTGTCGCCATACTTCTACAAGAACTGGGTAAATAATGCTTTCACAAATAGCATATTCTGAATTAAAAACAACTCCTTCTTCTAGGATAAAATCTAATCTACTCTTAAAATACGGATCAGTTTCCATAGGTACTTGTTCAATGAAATTTTTTTCTTTGTAAGTGAGTGGAAATTCCTGTAAAACATCAGCAATGCTTTTGTATTTATTAAAAGACATAATTTTCCCTCTGGGTAAAGTTGCTTTCCACACCTGCCAGGGAATAAATTCCCTGTCTCATAGCTCAAGTCCGTTAAAACGGACTAATAAATCTTGCCTTTTGCCTTGCCATAACGACAATTTTCAACGCCAACCTACTTAAACAATTCTGATATCGCTCTTACTTTTCCCTCATTTTCTTCTTTATATCTGCCAGCACAGTTTGATAATCCTCTCTATCTGGATGTAATTTTATTAACTTCTCAATTAAGGCAATCCCCCCCTGATTATCCCCAGACCTTAACCGCATAATGGACAATCTCTCAAGCGCCATTTGATTATTCGGTTCACGTTGTAAAACCAACTCATACCCCTTAATCTGTGTCTGTAAATCATTCCCAACGGTTTTAACTACTGCTTGCTTAGGTTTTTCCCAAGACTGTTTGATGGCATTAACCCCGCCGAACAGTATTGAACCGCCAAATGAAATAAGTCCGATATATGTAACAATTCTTTTCTTTCGCTCAATCTGCTTACCGCGCCGAACCAAGTAATCATCACTAGAGTTAGTCATGTGTCAAAAATTGCTGTTGTCTTAATAGCAGCATTACCCCTACTATGATTAGATTACCCATAAGTAGCAAAAAAATATCACTCATCATCTCGTTCCCAGTCTCTGACTGGGAATGAACTCTAGAAGGCTCTGCCTTCAATGATATTAGAGGCAGAGCCTCATCAACTGCATTCCTAGTCAGAGACTAGGAACGAGATGTGGTGGGGATTTGAGATTAACGCAAATCAAGCCGCTACGGGGAGGAATAGTTAAAGAAACATTGTTATCCTTCCATGTAATTTCCCCATTGCCAAATAAAACTTGGTGTGGTTTTTTTGGCAAATTACGACAATCTATATTCACTGTGATAGATTCAGTTCCCACATTCACAGCAATAATTAATTCTTCACTTTCTAGAGTTCGGGCAAATACATAAACTGTTCCTACTGCATAAAGAACTTGATAACTACCAATTCGCAAAGCCGGGTGATTTTGACGAATAGAAATTAATTGTTTGTGAGTATTTAAAATGTCTTGATTCCAATCAGATTCTAGGGGGAAAACACGGCGACAATCTGGATCTATGCCTCCAGGTAAACCAACTTCATCACCATAATAAATACTAGGCGCACCGGGAAAGGTAAATAACAACAGATTACATAATTCTACACTTGCTTGATCACCATCAGCAATACTAATTAACCTGGCTGTATCATGGCTACTGAGGACGTTTAATTGAGTTAGTTGAATTTCCCAAGGATATAATTCTAAAAGGCTGTGAATTTTGGCTGCATAACCAGCCGCATCTAGGGCAGGATAGGGATAATAACTCTGAGATTCTACTAATTCTAATACAATGCGATCGCCTACTGCAAACGCCAGCACTGCCTCATTAAATAAATAATTCAATACCCCATCAAATTGCGTCCCATCAAGCCATTCACGGGCATCTGACCAGACCTCACCGACAATATAAGCATGAGGATTAATACCTTTGACTCGTTGGCGAAATTCCTGCCAAAAACCCGAAGTTTTAATTTCATAAGGTACATCTAACCGCCAACCATCAATGCCAAATTCCAGCCAATATTCGGCAATTTTCATGATATACTCTTTAACATCAGGATGATCATGATTAAAAGTTGGTAAAGAGCGAATTCCTGCCCAAGCATCATAATTAGCAGGTAAATTACCATCATAAGGTGCAAGCGGCCAGCCTTGAATTTTAAACCAATCTATCCAAGGAGAATTAGAACCATTTTCTAAGACATCATGGAAAAAGAAAAAGCCGCGACTAGAATGATTAAATACGCCGTCAAGAACTATTTTTATATTGCGGGAGTGGGCTGCATCTATTAATTCTCGTAAAGCTTGATTTCCCCCCAACATCGGATCAACTTGGTAATAATCATGGGTATGATAACGATGATTACTAGCAGATTGAAAAATGGGTGTAAAGTAAATCGCTGTAATTCCTAAACTTTCGATATAATCTAATTCTTCTATCACACCCCACAAATCACCACCTTTATAGCCTTGATATGTGGGTGGTGCATCCTAGGCTTCTAAATTGGTATTATTTAAGAAGCTTTGACGGGAACGCTGACTTCTAGCAAATCTGTCGGGGAATATTTGATAGAAAACTGCGTGTTTCACCCAATCTGGCGTGTTAATCTGCATAAATTTATTTATTACCCTTTTTTATAACCACGAAATGATAAATAATTGGTACACTTATTTACTTGACCCAGTTTACAGTTAATTAGTGCCTCATGGTATATGTCAAGCGCGTTGAACTTACCAATTTTAAATCCTTCGGTGGGACTACTGCTGTCCCTTTGCTACCGGGGTGTACTGTCATATCTGGTCCTAATGGTTCTGGGAAGTCAAATATTCTGGATGCTTTGTTGTTTTGTTTGGGTTTAGCTAGTTCTAAGGGTATGCGGGCGGAACGTTTACCAGATTTGGTCAATAATGCTCAAAAACATAAGGGGCGTTCGGCGCTGGAAGCTAGTGTAACTGTGACTTTTGATATTTCAGATATCTTACGCAGAGGCGCAGAGGCGCAGAGGGAGGGGTGAAACACGCAGTTTTCTATCAAATATTCCCCGACAGATTTGCTAGAAGTCAGCGTTCCCGTCAAAGCTTCTTAAATAATACCAATTTAGAAGCCTAGGATGCACCACCCACATATCAAGGC
>NZ_LJOU01000063.1:0-36321 GCF_001672085.1 Anabaena sp. AL93
CTTTCCTGGTGTCTATGGCGCGGTGGAACCACACTGATCCCTTCCCGAACTCAGAGGTGAAACGCTGCTGCGGCGACGATAGTTTGGGGGTAGCCCCACGTGAAAATAGCTCGATGCCAGGTTTATTATTCAACTAAAAAACCCTTCTCTATGAAACAATGGAGATGGGTTTTTTATCATTTATACAAGCAGTTTTAGTATCGGCTTGAATAAATAATCACAAAAATCATCAATTTCACAGAAAGATGTATTTTTACCAAGATTTTATTATTCGTAGTTGGCAAAAAGATGACCTTACTTTGGCTGCTACAGTTATTAGTTCTATATTATCAGAATACGGTTTACCTTGGCAGCCGGAAGAAGCAGACAAGGATGTATTACAAATAGAAATATATTATTTAGCAACCGGTGGAGAATTTTGGGTAGTTGAACACCAAAGTCAGATTGTCGGAACTGCCGCATATTACCCCATCAATCGTGGGGAAAAAGCTGTAGAAATTAGAAAAATGTATCTGTTACCAAGAGTGCGCGGTTTAGGATTAGGAAAATATTTATTACAACAATTGGAAATAGCTATTGCTTTGCGGGGATTTGAGCAAATTTGGATTGAAACTGCCAGTATTTTAACTGAAGCTGTTAAACTTTATGAGAGTAATGGTTATCTACCAACAACAGGTGTAGAAACCAGCAGATGCGATCGCGTTTATGTAAAATATCTATGATCAAGATATTTCAAAATTTACTTAATCTTTTTCTTAAATCTTCTTGTCCGTTGTGTCAACGTTCTACGCAGAAGGAACTTTGTCCATATTGTATTCAGCAAATCCAAAGTTGTCATAAGCAAAATCCCGCTTATTTATGGAAGCAACCATTACCCATATTTGTGTGGGGAAATTATGGTGGTGCTGTTAAAAGGGCGATCGCTGCCCTAAAATATGAAAATCAACCACAAATTGGTTATGTTTTAGGAGAATGGTTAGGGGAATCATGGTTATTACATTCACCTCAACCACAACAACAGGTTTTAGTTGTTCCTATTCCTATGCACCCCAAAAAACAAAAACAACGCGGTTTTAATCAAGCTGCATTAATAGCGGCAGGTTTTTGTAATGTGACGGGATACAAATTGAAAGTCCATGCTTTAGAACGCATTAAGGAAACTGAAGCCCTATTTAATTTGTCCCCAGTCCAAAGACAAGAGAACTTAGCAGATGCTTTTGTCCTTGGTAAAGATTTGCGTCGTCGTCCCCATATACCAATATTATTAGTAGATGATATTTATACTACTGGTGCCACTGTTAAAGCTGCTGTCAAGACATTTGAACAACATCAAATTACAGTCTTGGGTGTGGCTGCTGTTGCCACGACAAATAAATAAAAATAAAGCTATATTAGATTAGTTACCCGATATTTGAGGGAACAGTATTTTTATTTATGAAAAAGATTTTTGCAGTAGGTTTAAGGCAAATTTTAATTATTCCTATCACATTACTAACAATGGGAATATGGATCAAAACAGCCTCAGCACAAAATAAGTTATATAGCCCTATTCCATTAACTAATTTGACGGAAATTTCTGATACCCTATCAAACAAAGATATTCCCACAGGTCAAGGAGGATTTGCTCGTGATTATTCAATTAAATTAAATCAGGGTGATAATTTATCTATTGATTTGTCATCGGAAAACTTTGACAGTATGATTACACTATTAGCCCCTAATGGTTCAACAGCAGGAGAAAATGATGATGCTCCTGATGGTACAAGTAATTCTCTATTATTTACCCGCATTACAGAATCAGGAACTTACATTGTGCGGGTTCGCTCTTTTGGAGAAACTGGGGTAGGTAAATTTAAACTCAAGGTCACAAAACTGCAACCAGTTAAGTAGATAGGGAGTAGAATGTGAACCACCACTTGTATATACATTTAACCCCCCTCTAAGTTGAAACCTATAGTTTTTCTATGGCGAAAACCCAAGTTTTCAAGATGGATGGGGTATAGTTTAATTATACTCAAAACGGCTAGAAGCTGGACTTTTTTATCATACAAAGAACAAGTTCAAAGCCTCTCCAATTATAAAAGCTGCTCCTTTTCCCTCCCTTGTAGGGGAGGGTCAGGGAGGGGTGCGGGGAGAGGTTTGGAGAGGGGTTTCATATTTGGTTAAACTATGAACCGTTTTCAGTATAATTGGAGCTTTAGGTAAAACCCATAACCCGCCTGGGAATGAATTCCCAGTCTCATAGCAGAAGTCATCTGAAGATGACTAAATAACCTAGAAATTTTTGAGTAAACTAAAGTTTACTTTGGTTATTAGCCCTGAAATTCATGGGTGGGTGTGGAAGCCAACAAATAAGCCATCTGTAGCTTAAGTTGACACCAATGTTCCCTTACAAACAACAACTAATAGCCAATTCCGCATTTTTCAGCAGCGTCTCCTTATCAAGGGTTGAAACTGGATATTGAGGAGTTACCTGTAATAACTTTTCCACCCTCTCCCGCGCAGCTTCCACCACTCCTACATCCAAAGTACCATTATTCAAACTAGCAGAGAAATCTTCAGCTATTTTATATGTTCGTTCTAAAGAAGAGGAATTGATATTTCGAGAAACTATAAATAAATCACAACCAGCATGAAAAGCCCGCGCAATCGTTCCTGATTGCATAAAGATATCAGATACAGCTTTCATATCTAAATCATCAGAAACTATCACACCTTGGAAATCTAACTCTTCTCGTAAAATATCATTCAAAATGATTTTAGATAAAGTTGCTGGTACTTCTGGATCAATTTGTGGAAACAAAATATGCGCCGTCATAATTAACGGAATTTGTGACTGAATTAATGTTTGAAAAGGTATCAATTCCCGATTTCGCAAATCTTCCCGACTCAAATTTAAGATTGGTAATTCCAAATGGGAATCTGTGCTAGTGTCTCCGTGTCCAGGAAAGTGTTTAGCAGCACCTAAAATCCCTTCTTCCCGTAATCCTCGGTAATATTCTCCCACGGCTTCACTAGTGGTTTCTGGTGTAATTCCAAACGCACGAGCGCCAATAATCGGGTTTTGGGGATTAGAGAAAATATCGGCAACTGGGGACCAGGAAAGATTAATTCCCAGAGATTTTAATTCTAGTGCTGTGGCTTTGGCAACTTCATAAGCATGGGACTGCAATAAATAAGCTTGAGGAAAGCGGGTAATTGGTAAAGGTGTCCGCACAACCCGCCCACCTTCATGATCTAAAGTAGTAAATATGAAGTCACGCTCAGTATATTGGCGAACTTCATCAATGAGGTTTTTAAACTGTTCTAACCAAACTGGATATTTTACACCGTCAAGAAAGTTTTTGGCAAAAAAGATGACACCAATGGGTTTTAGTTCATTTAACGCCCGTTTATCATCATCATTTAAACTTGTCCCGGAAATACCCAGAATTAGATGATTACCAAAGCTTTGTGATAGTTGGGATATTGACATAATTAGTTTGATATCAATAAAGGATAAAGCCTTTTCTACTTTATCCTTCCAGCAGGGTTATTTCATTCTAGATTTAAGCAACAAATTTAGGTATTTTCAGCCGTCTTGAGATAAGCTGTTGTGCATTTAGTTTGTATAATTCTAGCGGGCAAGATGCCCGCACTACAAAGTTCAAGTAAATTATGGTTATCAAATTTAGCTGCGTAACAGCTTAGAATCCCTGAAGCCTAAAATGACGCATTCTCTTGACACTCTGCGGTCTGAAGACACGCAGATTCTCTAAGATTTAACTTAAAAGGGATAGTCAAATATCCCCCTAGACGCTCAAAACAACTACTAGCACGAGAAGTATTGCAATTGCGCTTACTTAGGATTCAATTAATGCTTTCCGAGTTCATCACAAGCCAGTTCGGTACGCTCCATGTTTTCCCATTACTTGTTTACCCAGAGTTGCAGTGCAGGTACGAGGTAAATCAGGGGTTGCTCCTTACAAAACACTTCAAAACGTAGATGATTATTCCTACTCACAGTTTAATTTTATCATTTTTCACGGTGGTTAAAACCACTCGTGGCGTGTTTCCTCCATTTCCTCCACTGTCTGAAGCCAAGTGGTTTCCACACGACCCGCGATAAGCTGTTGTGAATACATAAAATGTCAAACTTTAGAATGAAACAGCCCTGATCCTGCCACTAAGGGACTTCCAATTAAAAAAATACCCAAAAATTTCTTGTGGTGCGGGAGGAATTGCCTGCTAATCATCAAGGACGGGCAGGATGCCCATCCCACAAAATTGGGTAATTTATTTTTTGGTGTTCCCTAAAAATTGTAAACTAATAACTCGCTTTTAGCATTAGCCATATTTTCAGTTTTTGGTTGAGATGGTTTCAAGGTCATTGTTGGGAAATTTTGTTGTAAAATCACAGCCTGATAAGCTACGACTCCAGTATGTTCACTACCGAGACAACGAGCCGCTGTTCGAGATAAATCCAGGCTTCTGGGTAAAATATACGGACCACGATCATTAACGCGGACAATCACGGATTTATTGTTTTCTAAATTGGTGACTTTTAAGAAGGTATTAAAAGGTAGAGTCCGATGGGCAACAGTAAAATCATCTTGATCATATATCTCACCATTTGCGGTTAAGCGACCGTGAAAATAGCCACCATACCAAGAAGCTATACCAGAAAGTTTTGTGGTTGAGGACTGTAATCCATACATTTCCATTTGTCCTTGTACCAATGTCAGTGGTTTGGTATGGAGTGCTATTCGCAAATTATTAGTCCATTCCATTGCCAAAATATCACCGCTGCGACCAATTTGCTGAGAGAGTTTTTGATCTATTGCAAATAGTAACCGATTACCTACCATCATGGAAGGAGTTTTATCTACTAAGCCTGGTTGTAATTGTGTAGGTTGTACAGCAGGCATTTTTGTTAATTGCTGCAAGCGTTTTTGTAATGCTTTGGCTGTAATTCGATCAGGTAGTCTGGCAACAAAACTGTTATTAACCCATACTTCATAACTGGATGGATTCCGCTTAACAATCAATACTGGTGAGTAATCATAACTTCCATTTGGATCGACTGGATTGCGGATGACATTAAAGAAACTTTGGAGCGATCGCACAACAGTAGAAGATGATAAATCTACCTTGGGAATACTAACTTGTGTAACTATTGGTAAAAAGTTAGTAGCATTTTTCAAGTGAGGTTGTGCAGCTATATTTTCTGGCACAGAGGAACAAAATCGCGTTTCTTTTGGCTTCAAGGTTATTGAAGGTACAGCGATAGACTTATTTCTGTAGGATGATAATTGCCTATTTATCCAGTCAAATGTGAAAGCAGTTTTTGATATTAAGGTTTTTTGCCAAGCATTTTTATGTTGTTGAGCGATCGTCAGAAATTGGGGTTGCGGCTTAATTAAGTTGGCTGGAAGTTGGATTGGAGAAAATGCAGCTATTAAACCCAGTGGTAAATTTGCTGTCAACGCCAAAGCCCCACCTGTAAAGGATCTCACCCATAGTATTCCCATTGATATCATAGTTTAGTTATTCTCCAGATAGATGCACAATTCCTAGAGAAATAATCTCCAGGTTGAATAGAAAAAAGTTCTATTAAACAAAGAACAAATTTTTTTTGGAATTACATAATTTCTATGCGTTTTCAGATTTAATTATGATTAAACTGTCCGGGATCATCATATACCGTAATGGAGATTTAAATAAATAAAAGTTTTAAATCTAGTTTTGAAGTATTACTAATATTTCGATTATTTTTGCTTATGAATACAATTTTTATTTGCTACTTACTTTACTGTTAGACATACGTTTTTCACGTATAAACACTGAGTAAGGAAGCCATTTTTTGTATTGATGATAGGCAGTTAAGCAAAAATATACACTAATTCAAAATGAGTCCTAAACTACACTAAATATTTATCACAGAAAAAATTTCGGGTTTATTCCTGGAGCGAAGATTAAGGTAAATTACATAGTCGGGGGGAAATTTGGGGAATTTTTTGGGAAGCAATCAGACCTACCGTGCCAAATGTAAAGGATTGCAACGTATAATGAGAACGACAAAACAGTTAAGAAATATTGAAGAATAGTAGGTTTAAATGCGCGTAGCAATCGCGGGAGCGGGTCTAGCAGGACTTTCCTGTGCAAAATATCTTACCGATCTAGGTCACACACCTATCGTTTTGGAACGCCGAGACGTAGTAGGAGGAAAAGTGGCTGCGTGGAAAGATGCTGATGGTGACTGGTACGAAACAGGACTGCACATTTTTTTTGGGGCTTATCCCAATATGTTGCAGTTATTCAAAGAATTGAACATTGAAGATCGATTGCAGTGGAAAGAACACACAATGATCTTCAATCAGCCTGAAGCTCCGGGGACTTATAGCCGATTCGATTTTCCAGATTTGCCAGCACCTATCAATGGTATGGTGGCAATTCTGAGAAACAACGATATGCTGACCTGGCCGGAGAAAATCAGTTTTGGGATTGGTTTACTACCTGCCATTCTCCAGGGGCAAAAGTATGTCGAAGAAATGGACAAATATTCTTTCCGGGAGTGGTTACAAAAACAAAACGTTCCCCCCAGAGTAGAAAAAGAAGTATTCATTGCTATGTCTAAAGCCTTGAACTTCATTGATCCAGACGAAATTTCCGCCACCGTCCTCTTAACGGCATTGAATCGCTTTCTCCAAGAGAAAACCGGCTCAAAAATGGCTTTCCTGGACGGTTCACCCACAGAAAGGTTGTGTCAGCCAATCATTGACCACATCACTGAACGCGGTGGCGAGGTGCGCCTGAATGCGCCATTGAAAGAGATTTTACTCAATGAGGATGGAACTGTAAAAGGATTCCTGCTGCGGGGCTTAAACGGGGCAGAAGATGAAATATTTACAGCGGATACCTATGTATCTGCTCTGCCAGTTGATCCTTTAAAGCCGATTTTGCCAAGTTCTTGGAAAGCAATGGAGTTTTTCCAAAAATTGGAGGGTTTGGAAGGTGTACCAGTGATTAATGTTCATATCTGGTTTGATCGCAAATTAACAGATATTGATCATCTGCTATTTTCCCGTTCTCCACTCCTCAGCGTTTATGCTGATATGAGTAATACTTGCCGTGAATATGCCAATCCTGACCGTTCCATGTTGGAATTGGTTCTAGCGCCAGCCAAAGAGTGGATATCTAAATCCGATGCAGAAATCGTTGCTGCAACTATTACTGAGTTAGAAAAACTTTTTCCCCAGCACTTTGGGGGAGATAATCCGACTAAAATACTGAAATATCATGTGGTGAAAACACCGCGTTCAGTTTACAAAGCTACTCCAGGTCGCCAACAGTACCGCCCTTCACAGCAAACCCCCATTTCTAACTTCTATCTGACTGGGGATTATACAATGCAACGCTATCTCGCCAGTATGGAAGGGGCTGTACTTTCTGGTAAACTAACAGCGCAGGCGATATTTCAAGCGCTGACGGTAGCAAATTCCTCTAACCTGCAAACGCCAACACGACCGCCCGCCACGAATGCTGCAACTGCCTGATTCCCCCCCGCGCATGAAAACGCTGGTCTCTCTAGATGAGTCATATACCCTTTGCCGGGAACTCACGGCTAAGTACGCTAAAACTTTTTATTTAGGTACAATGCTGATGAGTTTGGCCAAGCGTCAATCTGTCTGGGCAATTTATGCCTGGTGTCGCCGTACAGATGAGTTAGTGGATGGTCCGGCATCTGCTATCACCACCCCAGAAACCCTAGAACTATGGGAAAATCAACTGGAATCCATTTTTGCGGGATGCCCATTGGATAATTATGATGTAGCGTTAGTAGATACCCTCCAACGCTTTCCGCTAGACATTCAACCCTTTCGGGATATGATCGCCGGTCAGCGGATGGACTTGTATCGCAGTCGCTATGCAACTTTTGAGGACTTATACCTCTACTGCTACCGAGTAGCGGGAACTGTGGGTTTGATGTCAACGACGATTATGGGGATAGATAATAGTATCTATACAGCCCCTTGGCATCAAAACCAACAGCCCTATCTTCCTATAGAAGAGGCGATCGCCTTGGGGATTGCTAATCAACTTACCAATATTCTCCGTGATGTTGGTGAAGATGCCCGTCGAGGCAGAATCTATCTTCCCCTAGAAGATTTAGCCAAATTTAATTACACCGAGGAAGAATGTATTCGCGGCGTAGTGGATGACCGCTGGCGTTCACTCATGCGGTTTCAAATTGACCGCGCCCGTAAGTTTTACATCCAAGCAGATAAGGGTATTAGTTACCTGGCTGCTGATGCTCGGTGGCCTGTTTGGTCTGCATCTATGCTATATGAGCAGATTTTAGAGGTGATTGAGCGCAATGATTATGATGTGTTCAGTCAGCGAGCTTATGTTCCCCAATGGAAAAAGTTACGCACCTTGCCAGCAGCTTGGATGCGATCGCAAGTTTTATAGATTGGTCATTGGTCAGGCAATTTTGGATTGACGATTTTGGATTTTGGATTGACTCCACCCTAAAGTGTAGAAGCTCGAAAATCTTGGGTTTGGGATTTATGATTTTTCCGTTAGTAGAGGACTAAGTCCTGTACCAACTTTTTTTAATCTAAAATCTAAAATCTAAAATCTAAAATTCCCGGTCATTGGTCATTGAATTTATTTGGAAAATGACTATTGACAGACTCAAAAACTTCTGCTACGATTATTACTCATGAACTGGAGAGGTGGCTGAGTGGTCGAAAGCGGCAGATTGCTAATCTGTTAAGGGATTATATCCCTTCGGGGGTTCGAATCCCCCCCTCTCCATTTTTAATCAGGTGCGTTCACAAGTTGTAACGCACCTTTTTTGTGTTATTTTTTGGCGATCATATTCATATCCCAAGTATATAGACCGATTTGGTGAGGAACTCTGACAAATCGGCCTGTGCGATGACCCCTAGATAGTTCATTGAGAACCTTATTTTTAACCTCTCTGACTTCCTCTGGGTCTAGATGTCCATAAATGCCATTGACTATCTCATTCACATTGAAAATTCGTCCCGCATTTTGTTCTAGAAATAAGGTCAGAGCATCAATTAAAAATTGACCATCAAATTGTGCCAACATCGGTACTACTTTCGTTTGGGGTCTGAGGAAATGTTTGTTGGTTTTGGTGGATTTGATCCCCTTAGATATTCCCCTACCTTGAATTGGACCTAGTGAGTTTAGATCTAGGGTATAACAGCCCGGTTCATTGGGAATCGCTGACCAATAACCACTTTCCCTCCCTTGGGTCAGAGATGATTGGACTCTACCTTTAACGACTTTGAAAATAGTAGACTCTAAATCACCATAGAGCGATCGCACGATAAAATCTATGTGACAGACAGTTCCCACATATTCTCCCAATAGCTTTTTGAGTGCTTCCATGCGAGTCATATTTTCATAGTGAGAGAGCATGGGAACATCTTCCCCCTTACCAACATAGTGACGACGCTGATAGGAAAGATTGTTTGAGTCTTTAACTTCAGAGAGGGAATGGTCGACCTTGAAAGGGTCTGATTTAGGAATTTCTGACTCTAGAGGCTGCAAATATTCCAGATTGGAACTGTGATTGGAAGACAACAACAATAATGAATCTTCTTCGTCAGCCTCAACTTGTTCGTTGTCATCAGTATAAGACCATGTAGATAACAAGGATTCTACATTATCTAATTGCGATCGCGCCTCTATGAATAGACGTTGGTACTTTTGGGCGAGACTCCCATAGTAATCTCGTAATTCCAACAATGGCGTAATAAATACTTCGGGTGGTGCTTGTAATTGTCCTGGAGAATTCATAGCAATTCACTCAACCTAAATCTATATTGCTGGTGTAAGTCATGGCTCTAGGTTTGCTTGGTGTAGATACCTGGAGTGATTTTTTAGGAGGTTGGGGAGGACGACAACTTTCACAATATAAAGGGCGAGTTCCGAAAGTTTCCCGCTTTGTAGCCTGATTACATTCTTTACAAACAAAGTGGAAAACTCGTGTATGAATCAGTCTTTTGTGCGCTCGGACAGTATATTCTCTAACATCAATTACTTTGGTTGCCATAATTAATAATTGCCAATCTCAATCCTCTTTATATAGCTATTCAAGCAAATGAAACTGTATCAGTGTGTGTTTTTGTAGAAGTTTTCTCAAAAATTGAAACCTCCTATCTAGGTCAAAGATACAAACTGCTATTTCCGATATATTAACAGCGACTGAGATATATTTGCTCATATCTTACATAAAAGTAAGAAAAGGATATAGGCTAGATTTTTGTCCCCATAACTCATAAATATAAAAATGCTCTTTAGCATCTATCTTGAGAATTAACTATGTAATTAGAAACATATTTTTAGAATATAAACCATTAATCATGAATTATTATCCCTCCCACTTGCCACAAAAAAATGAAGGATGAAGTGATTGCAAATGACAGAGCGGGGAACTAGTGAAGCAGCGCGGTCTTGGGGGTTTCCCCCACGAGCGACTGCTGAACCCCGAAGGGGCTACGCCTTCCGAGGTGTCGTGACTCAAATAACGGCTACCCCAAGAGACTTGCCCTGAACGAAGTCGAAGGGCAAGTCTCTCAGGGTGGTCTGGTCAGTACGGCTTGCTTGATTACTCTTGCAAGCCCAGTCCCTTTAGGGCTGGGTTACTGACCCTTACTACTTCATTTCAACCAAAAACCATTAGCCGAGACTAACCTTCACAGCCCTGTGTTTTTCCGATTCGGCTTTAGGAATGGTCAAATGGAGAATTCCATTCTTATATTCTGCTACGACCTTCTCATTATCCACGACCGCAGGCAAGGCGATTATCCGTTGGAACTTGCCATAACGAAACTCTGAGCGAGTCATGCCTTCCGCTTCTGTTGTTGTTTCCGATTTGCGCTCGCCGCTAATAGAAACCGACTCAGGAGTGACCTCAACATTAAGATCCTTCGCATCCAAGCCTGGTATTTCGACTTTCAACTTCAAATCACTATCGGTTTCCGCAATTTCGGCAGGAGGAATAAAAGTCAATCCTATTTTTTCCCCTCCGTCGGGTGGTAATAATTGCTCAAACAAACGATCCATTTGCTGACGGATAATACCCATTTCAGGGAATGGTTCCCAGCGTTCTATTTCCCGTAAAGGATTCCAACGTACAAGTGTCATATCTATCTCCTCAAAAATTCACTATTGGACTTTCTGATTTGGTGAGACTGAATCTTAAGCTTCTGACTTGGTAAACAATAATACTACTGGTAAAACTTCTAACCTTTAACTTCTTGAAGCTTAATCTTTAGCTTCCCAATTAAATAGTAGCACCAGAAAATCAATTGATTACAGTTCGGTTTTATAGATATGATCGTCGTGATAACCGTACTATATAAATCCTCAATTATTTTGAATAGTATAGATTCGGTAATGATTCCCCCATCACTAGGTATATTTTTCATGTTTTAGAAGATAAATTAGAAATAGGATTGGAGGGATTGAATTAGATGGTTAAGTAAAGTAGTCTTAGCATTGTTGATAAAAAAATGATCACCATCTATCATTTGTAATAAAAAAGGGGCGACAGTTTGTTTTTCCCATGCAGCAATGGCAGTATAACTAACTCTTGGGTCTTGTAAACCACCGAAAGCAGTAATAGGACAATCTAAAGGAGGTTGGGGAGTATAAATATAGGATTCCAAAACTGTAAAATCAGCGCGGATAATCGGTAAAAATATCTGCATCAAGTCGGCATTGTTTAGCACTTCTTGGGGAGTTCCATTCAATTGGGATATTTTGGCTAAAAAATCGGTATCTGGTAATTGAGAAATTGGCGGTTTTTCAGCAGATAATTGTGGGGCTTGATGAGCAGCAACAAAAAGATGTAAAGGGTGAAAATTATATTCAGAGCGCAGTCGCCTAATTAACTCAAAACTAATTAATGCACCCATACTGTAACCGATGAAAGCATAGGGTTTATCTAGATAGGGGATGATATTGGTAGCTATTGCTGGAACTAAAGGTTGAATTTTTGTGTATGGAGGTGATTTGATTTGTTTACCTCTTCCGGGAATTTCTATGGGGCATAATTCAATAGTTGCTGGTAAATCATCAGCCCATGTCCGAAAAATCGTAGCACTACCACCGGCATAAGCAAAGCAAAATAGGCGTACTTTGGCATGGGGATTGGGTTGAGGGCAAGTTATCCAATTTGTGAAGGTAGTTTCAGTGAACATAATGGGGTTTTTATGGGGTTGCTTGACTTATCTTAATTTTCAAAGACACCAGTTTCAACAATAGCTTTGCACAATTTATCAATTACGGGAACTGAAACACTATTTCCAATTAGTTTCATCCATCTTGGTCTTGACTCTGGTAATTTAAAATCTTGAGGAAATCCCTGTATTAAACAAGCCTCGCTTTTAGTAATTTTTCTAAATTCTCTTGATTCGTAAACTTCTTTTATAAATTTATTTTTAAAATCATGATGATTTAGTGCTTCAATTGTCTTTAAAGTGATAAAATCATTTGTGTCGCTGGCAACTAGAGTTGGGAAAATGTCAGAACTTGGTAAAAAGATCCGACTTACACCAAATAATCCTGTGCTTATTTTCGTGTTTTTAAAATCATAGCGAATTTCGGTACACTCAATAATATCTTTTTGTTTGAGAGACTCTATTATTTTTTTAATTGACATCTTTTCTAATTTAAACACTTTCTGACTTTTTAAGCTGTCAATTATTATTTCTGTATTTTCTGTATTATTGGTAAATGAAAGTAGAATCTCTTCATCCTTTGTCAAGTCTTGAATATTATCCTGTTTAAGAATAAAACGATATTCTTCTGATTTGAAAATTTCCAATTGTACCAGTTCATCAATTTCTGCTTGTGTAATTGATGAATCTAGGTTTTGAAAATGTTCTAATGATAAAGGGTTTCCGTCTAATGCACCATAATTACTTTTGCGTCTGTTTTTAAGTAATAATAAACAAATATCTTTCTGTCGTTGAGTAGTTTCAATAATGTCCCAGGAATGTATTGTTGTATGACCATTTCTCAAGTCATTAAATAAAAAGTAATCATTGAATCCGTTGGTACTTGAAAGACTCATACTTTTAGATTCAACAATATTGCCAAATATGTCTCTCTCAACAATCTTATTATCTATTTTTTGTTGTGGTAGAATACCTAATATATCGCTAAGTTTTAGTTTTTTATCTGTTGGTTTTGGTAAGTTGAATTTTTGGAAATACTCTTTTTCCTGAAATCCAATTATATATATGCGAATCCTATTTTGGGGTACACCATAATCAAAGGAGTTAATAACAAAATAGTTGGCATGATAGCCTGCTTGTTCAATTCTTTCTAAAATATAAGATAAAGCCTTTTTATTCCGAGGATCAACCAATCCTTTGACATTTTCAAAAATAAATGCTTTTGGTTTGGATTGTTGAAGTAAATAAATTGTATCGTTCCATAACTGACCTCTATCATCATCAAAACCGAGATTTTTACCTGCAATTGACCAGCTTTGACAAGGAACTCCAGCAGTTAATAAATCGTGAGGTGGTAATTCTTTAATTTTGGTAATATCTCCTAAGTTAGAACTAGGATCAATTTGAAAGTTTTCACAATACGTATTGATTGCATCTTGATTTATTTCACTAAAACCTAGACAATGACCACCATTCTTGCTTAATGCCATTTTAAATCCACCAATTCCAGCAAAAAGGTCAACAAAAGTAAATCGTATATTCTGCATTTTACATCTCTTATTTATATAAATTATTTTAAACCCCCTTCTTCAAAATCTTTAGGAGGTTCAATTCCTAAAAATTCTCGATAGATTCTTTCTTTGTTGACTACTAAACTTCCTTCGGTAGCCGATAGCATAATTGCTGCGATCGCTAACACTCGTAATGTACCATCTGATAATAATGCAGCGTCACAATAGCGAGGTTGATCACCAAAAGTTTCTCTTAGTCGCACCATAACTTCATCCCTGGGACCAGTCAGGAAATTTAGTCCATCTATAGCCTGTTCTGGTAAACTCTGGATGAAATTGAGAATTATCTGTTCATTTTCAGGCTGGTTTTCCCATAAACGATATAAAACGCTAGAAAGATTTTTACCATCTTCATATAATCTTTTATCAGACTTAAAGCTATATTCACGCATCCTGGCAGGAACAGGATCTAAAAATAAGATATTATTTAAAACTCGTTGATATTCGCGGGCAATCTCAGGAATTATCTTTTGGGACTTTTCATATTTGATATCAAAACGCGCAGGGCTATCTAATTGCACGAATATAGCCATTTGATCACTACAAGTTATTCTTGGCTTGTTTTGACCCCTTGTAAAGTTGTTATAGGCCACACTAACATCAGTATTTATTCCCTGAGAAGGTTGATCTAATTCATACAAGGAAACTGTATTGATTGAGTCAGTAATTCGTTCACTACTGATGTGTAGTTCCCCATCACGCACGTTCAGAGTTATATTTAATTCATTCCATTCAGGTAAATCTAATCGGCAACCGATGGTAAAACTTGACTGCCCATGATAGCATAAATCATTTACTCTACCACGCACCACTGCCTCGGCACTATTCACAGCATATTGAATACTAGAAAGTTTTTGCCCTTGTGCAAGCCATGACAAAAATCGCAAACCTTCCAAAGCGTTACTTTTACCTGCGGCGTTTGCACCTATTAAAACAGTCAAAGACCCCAAAGGTAAGTGGCCTGTGCTGTAACTTTTAAAATTAGCGAGGGTAAATTCGATTAGCATGAGACAACAACCTATTATTCACAGAATAAATCCTATATGCAACAAATTGATCAAAAGTCAACTAAAAAAGCATGGTCTAGAGCAATATCTCAACCAGCAACAGAATTTTCTGCCACTCAATTACCTATTCTCGCAGGTACAATCCCCGATGGTTTACGGGGTACACTGTACCGGAATGGACCAGCACGACTAGAACGAAATGGTATGCCAGTGGGACATTGGTTTGATGGAGATGGAGCAATTCTGGCTGTTAATTTTACCAATGCAGAAACATTTGCAGTTTATCGCTATGTGCAAACTACAGGTTATCAAGAAGAAACTGCTGCGGGTAAATTGCTTTATGGTAATTATGGCATGACTGCACCAGGAATTATCTGGAATCAATGGATAAAACCTGTGAAAAATGCGGCGAATACTTCAGTTTTGGCATTACCTAATAAACTTTTGGCATTGTGGGAAGGTGGTAAACCTTATGCTTTAGATTTGCAAACTTTAGAAACTTGTGGTGAAGATGATTTAGGCAGTTTAACTAAGGGATTAAGTTATTCTGCCCATTATAAGCGGGATGCAAATACAGGGGAAATTTTTAATTTTGGTGTAACTCCTGGATTAAATGCCACACTTAATGTTTATAAAAGTGACTCTACGGGCAAAATTATCCGCACAGAAACATATCAATTAGAAGGTGTACCACTCATACATGATTTTGTTTTAGCAGGACAGTATCTAATCTTTTTTATTTCGCCAGTGAAGTTAAATCTTTGGCCTGTTTTGTTAGGGATAAGGAGTTATAGTGATTCCCTAGAATGGCATCCTGAATTAGGAACTCAGATTATAGTGATTGATAGAGAAAGTTTATCTTTAGTCAGTCGAGGAGAAACTGAATCTTGGTTTCAGTGGCATTTTGCTAATGGTTATGTAGATGCTAGTGGTGCAGTAATTGTGGATATTGCCCGTTATGAAGATTTTCAAACTAATGAATATCTTCGGGAAGTAGCTACGGGAGAAACTCACACAATTGCCAAAAGTACATTTTCACAAGTTCAACTTAATCCTTTAACTGGAAAAGTGATTAAAATTGAAACCCTTTCAAATCAACATTGTGAATTTCCGAGTGTTCCTCCCCAAAATGTTGGTCAATTTTCTCGCTATACCTATATGTCAGGATTCCAACCAGGAACAGATGTTGGTAAGGAGATTTTAAATAGTATTGCTCGTTTTGATCACAAAACTGGAACTTTAACACAAGCAAACATAGGAGAAAATCGCTATCCTTCCGAACCTATTTATGTGCAAAATCCGCAAAACTCTGAACAAGGTTGGGTGTTAACTGTGGTTTATGATGGTAATACTCATAGTAGCGAACTTTGGGTATTTGCGAGTGATAGGTTAAATGCAGAACCTGTTTGTAAACTGGGATTACCCAGCGTTATCCCCCACAGTTTTCACGGTACATGGAAACCTGCTTAGAAAAATCCAATCATAGGAATTACGAACCGCAGAGGACACAGAGGACACAGAGGTTAGAGAGGAATGGGAGTTGAAAATAATTTCTGTGTAAGTCCTAAATCAAGCTAGGGGTGGGGTTTCTCCACCTTTTAGCTTGAGGACTTGATTTGTAATTGTAAAGTTTTGTAACGATATAGATAATATTACTCTACATTCACAGAAGAACTCATAGAACCAAAAGTTAATTCTTAACATCTATGAATCTTCAACAAGCAGAATTATATCAACGTCTTCAAGAGTTTTCTTTAGATGAAGAAAATGTTGCTTTCTCTTTTAGTCAAAGATTAGCAAGGGAAAATAACTGGACATTTGAATATACTCAGCGGGTAATTGATGAATATAAAAAATTTGCTGTTATTGCTGTTTTTGCAGGTCATCCAGTTACACCTTCTGATCAAGTAGATCAAGTTTGGCATTTACATTTAACATATACTCAATCTTATTGGGATGATTTTTGTGAAATATTAGGTAAACCATTAGATCATGGTCCGACTCGCGGTGGTAATAAGGAATATCATAAATTTAATCATTGGTATGTGAATACTGTAGATACTTACAAAATCTTTTTTGGAGAAAATCCACCTGTAGATATTTGGCCAGCCCCTCATATTCGTTTTGATTTGGATGCTAATTTTCAGCGTGTAGATACTCATAAAAATTGGATTTTACCAAAACCAATCTTAAAGTTTCCTGAGATAGATATTTCTCGTTTTATTCCTCAGAGAGTTTATCTAGCATTTTTGTTTACTTTGACATTAATTTTCACCAATTCTCAGGTTTTATTAGCCTCGAATAATACTAATTCCCAAAGTTCTCAAAGTTCTGAAAATTCTCTAGGATTTTGGTTTTTTTTGATAGTAGCTGGTTCTGTAATCTTCGTGATCTTCACATCTGGTAGTAGCGGTGGTGGTGGAAGTAGTGGCGGCGGTGATGGAGGTTGTGGTGGTGGAGGTTGCGGAGGTGGTTGTGGTGGTGGAGGTTGCGGAGGTGGTTGCGGTGACGGTGGTTGTGGTGGCGGTTAATCGTTTTCAAGACTATTGATTTTTATCTCACGCAGAGGCGCAAAGGACGCAGAGAAAAGGAAAATATGAAGAAACTATTGATGAGAAGAATCTCTTTTCTGAATATTTTGACTAAACGAATGGGGAAAAATAAGTAGGTCAACATAATAAAACCAAATTGTGTAAAGAAAAGTAAAATGTCTCCCATCTTCAGCTTCCCAAAAAGAAACCTTAGCAATTTGATTGCAAAACTATATACTTTGAATAAAAAGGGTAAAATCGGATGAAAATATCAAAATTAACAAGTTTGGTTTTTGTACTAGGAGCAATATTATATAGCTCTAAAGTTGATGCTCAAAATGTGCCGAATATTTTAGAGTCAGGAAGAGAATCAAGATCACTGTTAGTTCAAGTTAATCCTCAAGATGCAGAATTTTACTTCAAGCGAAGTGGAGTCCAATTTCAATCAGGAGATTTGAAAGGGGCGATTGAAGATTTAAACCAAGCCCTGCGTCTTAATCCTAACTATGTAGAAGCCTATAATAACCGAGGTATTGCTCGCGCTAGATCAAGAGATTTAAAAGGGGCAATTGAGGATTTTAACCAAGCTCTTCGTCTTAATCCTAACTTTGCAGAAGCTTATAATAACCGAGGTCGCTCCCAGTCTCTATTGGGAGATTTAAAAGGAGCAATTGAGGATTTTAACCAAGCCCTTCGTCTTAATCCTAACTATGTAATAGCCTACACGAGTCGAAGTGATACCCGCCGTGAATCGGGAGATTTAAAAGGGGCAATTCAAGATTCTAACCAAGCATTACGTCTTGATCCCAATTTTGCATTAGCCTATATTAATCGGGGTATTGCCCGCTATGAATTGGGAGATGTGAAAGGGGCAATTACGGATTTTAACCAAGCATTGGTTCTTGATCCTAATGATGCCGAAGCCTATAATAATCGAGGTTTTGCTCGCTATGAATCGGGAGATTTTACAGGGGCAATTGAAGATTATAACCAAGCATTGCGTCTTAATCCTAATTTTGCATTAGCCTACATCAATCGGGGTGCTGCCCGTCGTAAATTGGGAGATTTTACAGGGGCAATTGAAGATTTCAACCAAGCCCTACGTCTAAATCCTAATGATGCCCTAATATACTACAAACGAGGTCTTGTCCACAATAAATTGGGAAATATGAAAAGAGCTATTACCGATTTGCAAAAAGCATCTGAACTATTTCAACAACAAGGGAGAATAGCTGAATATCAATCTACTCTCGATTTAATTAAAATCATAAATATTCAGATAACAAAATAAAAATAATGGTATTATCTATCAAAATCAAACTAACCTAATCAAATGGATGAATTAGAAGCAAAAATCCTCCAACTTATTCAAGAAACCTGTCAACATCCTACTGGTAGTCTTGCCCGTCAAAAAGGATTAAATCAGATTATTTTACTAATTCAAAAAACAGGTAAATTATTGCGTGGTGCAGGTATACCTGATGCCGAAGAAGCTTTACAGGAAACTTGGTGGTATTTTTGCCGTAATCTTTGTGAAGCTACTAGCGCAAAAGAACCTTATAATCCTGATAAAAGTAGCGTTATTACTTGGATTAACAATTACTTCAGTTATCGTTTACAAGATAAACGGATTAGTTATTATGAACAAAAAAGTAAATTCGATTTTCTCTTAGAAGAAAATGATCAACTAGATCCTGCAAATTTAATTCCTGCACCTACAGAACCAAGACCAATATTAAATGAAATTCAAGAATGGTTAAAAACAAATTCTTCACAACTAAAACGTATTCATATCCGAAATCGTCCAGATGTTAATAGTTACATTTTAATTACTCGTCGTTTACCACCAGAAAAATCTTGGCTAGATTTATCTGTAGAGTTTGGTATACCTGTAGCAACTCTTAGCAATTTCTATCAACGTCAATGTTTTCCCCGTCTGCTCAATTTTGGTAAATCCCAAGCTTATTTTGATAGCGAAGGTTACTTTGATATATAAATTATGAATTATCCTACTGAACAACAAAGCATTTCTATTCCTATTTCGGCAAAGTTCCGAGATACAGCTTTACAATTTGCCCAAGAACAACCAAATCCAGAAAAAGCAAAACTCGTATATCTGAATACTTTAGCTGTACAAGTTGTGAATAACTACTTGCAAATGTTAGATATTTCTACTACATTAGAAGCTAGTCATAGTTGGGATTATTGGGGAAGAATAGCTGGAAATGTAGCAGATTTATTATTAACTGGAATTGGACATTTAGAATGTAGATATATCAGAACAGGAGATCAGATTTGTTATATTCCTCCTGAAGTTTGGCATCATCGTTTTGGTTATGTGGTAGTAGAAATTAATCAAACCTGCCAAGAAGCCAAAATCAGAGGATTTTTACCCCAAGTTACGACAACAGAAATTAAACTAGAACAGTTACAACCATTAGAACTTTTCCTAGAACATTATCATCAATCTTCGGGTGTACAATTAAGACAATGGTTAGAGGGAATATATACATCTCAATGGCAAAATGTTGAGGAATTAGCTTTACAAAAAACTTCGCAATTAGCCTTTCGTTCTGCAAAAGTGCGTGGATTTGAAATAGATACATCCAAAAAAGTTTGGCAAGTTGTTGAACAATTATATCCTCATCAGAGTTGGGAAAAAATCTTGCCATCAACATTATTACAAAATTCAGATGTAGAAGTAACGGATATTCTTGTTCATCTTTTACAAACTACAAATGATGAAGAAATTCGTTGGACTCTAGCAGAGATTTTATGGACAATTACACCAAATCATCCTGTTATTACTGCTAGACGAATTATGGATTTAGGAATGCAGTTATCAGGTAAACCTGTAGCTTTAATGGTGGCTATATTACCCAAACAAGATAAAACTTTTGCGGTGCTTTTGCGGGTATATCCAATGGGAAATCAATTTTACTTACCGACAGGTTTAAAATTAGCGGGATTATATGAAAATGGACAGTCATTTTTAGAAGTTGAAGCCAGAGAACAAGGAGATAATTACATTCAATTAAAATTTTGTGCTGAATTGGGTGAAAAATTCCAAATTCGGGTTATTCTAAATAATGCAACTATTACAGAAAAATTTGTCATTTAACTAGACAAATCAATTAGTTGTAGGTTGGGTTGAGGCTTTGCGAAACCCAAGCAATTCGCAAAAATGTTGGGTTATGCCTACGGCACGCTACGCGAACACGTTGTTCAACCCAACCTACATGAACTATTATAAAAAGTTTGTCATTTAACTAGACAAATCAATTAGGGTAAAAACCAGTGGGTAAGCTGATTATATTCGAGATTGGAGAAGGTAGTTTTGAAAAAGGATTTCCTGTAAAAATCAGAATTGGGGAAGACGGTAAACCCCATTTCGCAGAAATTTCTGGCAGGTTTCCACCAGATTTAGAAATTCCTCAAACTTATTATGAATGGCAATCAGCTTATTATCAATTGCCTGGTAATTGGTTAATCACTGTACCTCAAACTCAAATTACCAATGTATCTACTACAGAGATTTGTGATACTGCTGCTAAAAAATTCCAGTCTAGTTTTAATAATTGGTTAAATCAACCATCTGTGAGAAAATTAGAACGGCAATTTTTACAAAAAATCGGTGATTGGCATAATGTCAGATTTATTGTACAAACACAAGATTCACTTTTAAGAAGACTTCCTTGGCATTTGTGGTAAATATTTCATACCAGTCATATTCAACCTGAAGTTGTCATTAGTTCCGAGTATGAACCATCAAAAATTCAATTAAAAAGTCCGGTAAAAATTCTGGCTATTTTAGGTAATAGTCAAGGGATTGATATTCAACCAGATTTACAAGCATTGACAGCAAAATTACCAGGGGCAATTATTGAACCTTTGCTGCAACCATCCCGTCAAGAACTTGTTAATAAATTATGGTATCAACCTTGGGATATTTTATTTTTTGCTGGACATAGTTGCAGTCAAGAAGGTGATAGTTGGGGAGAAATTCAAATTAATGACAATGAAAGTTTATCACTTTTAGAGTTGCGTCACGCTCTGGGATATGCTGTAAAAAAAGGATTGAAGTTAGCAATTTTTAATTCTTGTGATGGTTTAGGATTAGCGCGTAATTTAGCTGATTTACGCATACCTTATACAATTGTGATGCGAGAACCTATTCCTGATATTGTCGCTCAACATTTTCTAGAATATTTTCTCACAGTTTTTGCATCTGGTGAATCTTTATATACTTCTGTACACCAAGCGCGTGTGCGGTTACAGGAAGAACTAGAAAATCAATATCCTTGTGCCTCTTGGATACCTGTAATTTTTCAAAATCCAGCCGCAGCATTACTCAAATATCCCAAACCTCGGAATTTGCAAAAGATAGCTTTACAGTCAGTTATAGCTACGATGTTATTATTAATAATTGGTACTATTTCATGGCTGAGTTTCCAGGAAATAAAATTGCGAAATCGGTTGAGCTATGGTGAGAAAATATTATTTAATTCTCCAAAAAATTTAGATAAAGAAGCAGCTATCAAAGCATTTTGGTGGAAAAATTACAATCAAGCAATTAGAAACTTTAATAACTATTTACGGGAATATCCTAATGATCCAGAAGCGAGAATATATTTAGAAAATGCGAAAATTGGGAATAAAGAAGTAATTAAAATTGGTGTAGCTGTACCTATCAGTAGTAATCCTCCCATAGCACAAGAAATCCTCAGAGGAGTCGCACAAGCTCAACAAGAGATAAATAATGATGGTGGGGTGAATAGTAAGTTTTTACAAATCCAAATTGCTAATGATGATAATAATCCAGAAATAGCTCAAAAAATCGCTCAAATATTTGTAAAAAATCATGATATTTTAGCTATTATTGGTCATAATAGTAGTGATGCTACTGTACCCGCTGCTGATATATATCAAGCCGGAAAGTTGGTGATGATTTCCCCAACTAGTACCTCTACAAAATTAACAGATCGTCAAGATCAGACTCATGGTAATTATATTTATAGAACTGTAATTAGTTCTAATATTATTGCCGAAACTCTGGCTGAATATGCTAAAAATAATCAAAAAAATAAGATAGTTATTTGTAGAGATTCTCAAGCAACAGATCAATCTTTTTTTCAGGCTTTTATTCATGCTATTAATAACAAAAAATTGGAGTTAATAAGCGATATTCATTGTGATTTTGCTGCTGAAAACTTTCAAGCTGAACAGATTATTCAAAAAGCAATTGAGCAAAATGTCAATACTATTCTGCTTAATCCTCAAGTTGACAGAATTAATCAAGCTATCCAATTAGCTGAAAGTAATCAAGGTAAGTTATTATTATTAGGAAATCATAGTTTAGAAACTCAAAAAACTCTGGCTGCTGGTCAAGCATTTAATGGTATGGTAATGGCAGTTCCTTGGCAAATTAATGATTTAGAAAATAAAGAATTTGTCAAAAGTGCTAATCGGATTTGGGGTGAACAAATTTTAATTACTTGGCGGACAGCTACGGCTTTTGATGCTACTAAAACAGTAGCTATTGCTATGGAAAAAAATGGTAATACTAGAATAGGTATTCAACAAGCTTTAAGTCATAACTTTGCTTTTTCAGGTGTGACAGGGACAATCAAATTTTTATCATGGGGCGATCGCATCAGTAAGGCTGTGTTAGTTCAAATACAACCAGATACTCAAGCACTTACAGGCTACAATTTTGTCCGCAAATAGTATAAAAAATTTGGTATAATTAGGTAAAAAATTAATTACCGTCTAGGAAAATTAAAAGTAAATTCTAATTATTTGACTAATGACTAATCAACACCGCATTGGCATTATTTTAGGAACTCGTCCCGAAGCTATTAAACTAGCACCAGTAATTCAAGTTTTTCAAAATTCTCCAGATTTTGAATTGCAGGTAATTCTCACAGGACAACATCGAGAAATGGTTGAACAAGTAATGCAATTGTTCAAACTCAAAGCTGATTGGAATTTAGAGATTATGCAGCGACAACAATCTCTTAATGATATTACTTGTCGAAGTTTACAGGGTTTAGAAGCATTATTTCAAGCTCAAAAATTAGATTTTGTAATTGTCCAAGGAGATACAACAACAGCCTTTGCGGCGACCTTGGCAGCTTTTTATCAAAAAATCCCTGTGGGTCATGTGGAAGCGGGTTTAAGGACTGATGATTTATTTAATCCTTTTCCCGAAGAAGCTAATAGAAGGTTGATTTCCCAACTGACACAATTACATTTTGCGCCGACTACTTTAGCTGTAGAAAACTTACAAAATTCTGGGGTATTAGGAGAAATTCACTTAACAGGAAATACTGTAATTGATGCCTTGTTAAATGTGGCTGCAAAAAAACCAGTTTGCAATATACCTGGGTTAGATTGGCATAAATATAGGACAATATTGGCAACAGTTCATAGACGGGAAAATTGGGGAGAACCACTGCAAGATATCGCTCAAAGTTTTTTACAAATTTTAGAGCAATTTCCTGATACAGCCTTATTACTGCCATTACATAAAAATCCCACAGTTAGAGAACCATTGCAACAGTTGTTAGGGAGTCATCCCCGCATTTTCCTAACAGAACCCTTGGATTATGCTGAATTAGTGGGAGCTATTGAGCGATCGCATTTAATCTTAACCGATTCCGGTGGCTTACAAGAAGAAGCCCCCAGTCTGGGTAAACCAGTCTTAGTTCTCAGAGATACCACAGAAAGACCAGAAGCCGTTACCGCCGGGACAGCCAAACTCGTAGGTACACAAACCGCAAATATTGTCACAGCCGCTAGTGAACTACTCAGCAACCCCGACGCTTACACGAAAATAGCCACCGCCATTAATCCCTTTGGCGATGGCCATGCAGCAGAACGCATCCTAGAAATTGTTAAAAATTACCAGCAACGGGCAACAGGAAAACAACTTTAGTTACAGCAGGTTGCAGGTATATAAAGGTACATTATAGCCCCTCATCCCTTGCGGTGAACTAGTAGTCTGTCAACCCGAAAATGACGGGTGAAGGCAAGCAGGGGGAGAAGAGAGGCAGGGGGGTTACGTTTCTGGAGATTATCGGTTTCATCTAATACTTTTCAAGCAACCTCTTAAACATGGCTAAGAGAACTCCACAAAAAAGATGATCCTAGCTTACGCATTGACAAAGTTTTCTAAATATGTAATGTAGATTTTATCTCTTGTAGGGTGCGTCAGACCAATAATTTAGTAAGGATCGTGGATTAAATAAGGTGTAATACTGCTAAGGAACGCAAATTTAATAACCTGCAATTCTGACTTAACCTGAAATGGTGCGTTACGCTGTCGCTAATACACCCTACTTTTACACTTTATTTAATTCATATTCCTTAGAGGTTGTTTGAAAACTTTTTCGTGTGGGATCTGACACCCGCAGATCCCCCTAAATCCCCCTTGGAAAGGGGGACTTTGAGGAATTTAGCCCCCCTTTGTAAGGGGGGTTGGGGGGATCTCAATTAATTCTGATACTTTTCAAACATCCTCTAAGAGACTTCCAAGAAATAAATTATCCTGATTAACGAACCACGGAGGCGCAGAGGACACAGAGGAATAAGGGTTTGAGAGATTTTTGCGTTAGGTGGTTTATCGGTTGTCAAGAGATTGCTTCCTTTCACTCGCAATGACAACTCATGCAGCACAGGTTTATTAGAGACTTCCAATCAAAAAAATATCCCAAAATTTCTTGTGGTGCGGGACGAATTGCCCGCTAATCATCAAGGACGGGCAAGGATGCCCATCCCACAAAATTGGATCATTTGTTTGTGGAGTTCTCTAAATACCTAAAGCTCTCCGAGTTTGATAACCAACAACGCCATCTACACGCAGTCCGTTACGTCTTTGGAAGTGACGAATTGCGTTAATGGTGCGTGAGCCGTAAACACCATCAACTCTAATCCCTAAAGCTCTTTGAATTTCTCTAACTCGTTCACCTCTTGAGCCATATCCTACCGTCACCCTACCCCCAACACCGTATCCAGAACGATATCTGCGGTGAGAATAGCCAGGAGTATTACCAATCCATCTTTCAGCAGCATAGTATCCTCGGTAACGTCCCGAAGAAATTCTCGCAAATCCATTTCTGACACTGCCTGTTTCACCAATATATGAACCATTGCGGACACAAGCTACAGATGAATTTGCAGTGCTAGGTCCGGTACGAATATAAAGACAATTTCCATTCGTGCTGACATATTCTGCGGAAGCAAACTGCATTTGAGTCACTGTAGCTAGTAATATAGTCACACCAGCCAAAGTTAACCATGCCGAAGATTTAAAAATTTTCCGCCAATTAAATGACGATTTGGGAAAATTTAATGCAAAATTTTCATTTGGTTGTTCATATTCTATATACATATATGAATAAGCCAAATATTCCATAATCACCTGCTCCTTTATGTGAACTTTTACGATACTTTTGTCTAGTTTTAATCTTTATTGATTTTATACTTCTTTAGCACAATATGTTGGCTACTATATTCCGCCATCTGAACTGTCACATCAGGTATTTGTAATGAAATCATCAATTACATAAAGAGGTTAGTATTTTTATTTCCCTAAACCACGAGAAGTGAGAAAACTATCCGCACGAATTGGACTACCATTGCGCCAAATTTCTATTTTCCCGGGGCTGATTAAGTAGGAAAAAGTACCATTTTCTGCCTGATATTTGTTATTATCAACTTTCCAAGCCCGAATTTTTAAAACTTGACTGGGTTCCTGTTTCAATTTCCCTAAATAAAATAACTGACCATTTTCTTCGCAAACTTTTATACTAACTGTTGCCGTCTCCCCATTCATAATTGTAGTCCCATGACAATCAGCATGATTACTTATAGGTGAAACTGGTTGTGGAGTTCGGGTAACTGGTTGATTTACTGGTGTTTTTGCGATCGTGACGGACGGTAATAAACTGAGAGGATTACTAGCTAAACGACCATCTGCATAAAATTCAAAATGCAAATGAGGGGCGGTGCTATTGCCTGTTGAACCCATTTCGGCAATAATTTGACCTTGTTTGACCTGTTGACCTTTACTGACCAATAAGCGGCTATTATGTCCGTAAACCGTCACATTGCCATTAAGATGTTTAATTTCGATAAAATTACCTAATCCCCAATCATCCCAACCAGCTTTGACAACTGTACCAGCCGCAGCAGCCAAAATCGGAGTCCCTTTTGCACCCGCAATATCAATTCCCTCATGTTGATATTTACGGAAACCTTGAGAAAGCACACCCTGAGTAGGCCAAATTAAGTTAGTAGCAGGTGCAAATGTGGTGTTAGTTAGAGAAACTGTTTGAGGTGAAGCTGGAGCAATTTGATTCAAGACTAGACTGCAAGAAATTAAACTCATTAAAGCGTAATTGCAAAAGCGGTAGATATTAACTTTTTTCATCAGTTTCTAGCCTCATAGTTGCTATAGCAGCGAAAAGAAGTCAAAGCCGACTACTGTAAATGGAGAAATGCTATAGTTACTTGCTATTTCAGTCTCAAATGTGTCACATCAGGACAGTTAGCTGGTTAAATTTACAACTTGTGCAAACTTACTATTTCCAGAAATAGATCCCCGACTTCTTAAAGAAGTCGGGGATCTTGTTTTTTTGGCACAATTAAATATGAAACCTCTCTCCAAACCTCTCCCCTACCAGGGGAGAGGCTTTGACTCCTCTTTCCCCTTGTAAAAGGGGAAAACAATAAAAATCCAGTTCCCTCCCCTTTATAAGGGGAGGGTTAGGGAGGGGTAAAACATTTGATACAGTAATCATGACTTTTCAAACAACCTCTAAGTTCCTGCTATAGTATAAGAAGCAACGAAAGGAACTGAAATAGTTGTATAACTACCTGCAACTATTTCCACAGCATAAGCATTTTGAACAGGTTTCCAGTCTAGAGGATATCCAGCAGGATCTAAATCAAGACGGTAAATACCCGGAGAAACTTTAAATAAAACACCTTGTTTTGTAATAGTTGCCAAACTAGGATTAAATTTTTTATTATTTAGGATTAATAGTAGTTCCATATCTTGAGTATAAATCTCTTCATTATTATCTCTAATACCATTATTATTCTTATCTAAAAAAGGTTGAATAAATATACCACCCTCACTGCGTAAATGTTCAGATTGAGAGTCTCCAAATCTTAAATTAGGACTGAAATTAACTACTGAACCAATTTCAAGTCGATAAGAAGTTGTATCTGATGTCATAGAAATTCCGTCATAACGCAAACGCAGAGACAAACCGGGAATAAAAAAGCCAAGGTTAATGTGGGCTTTGATGTGGTCAGGTTGGAATATCAGAATTTGCTGGAAGCACCTCTGAGCTTGGGTAAGTTCTGGTTGGAGCAACAAGAGACAACCTAAGTTATGCAGTGCATCTATAAAATTGGGTTGTAGTTTGAGGGCATTTTGGAAACAGGCGATCGCTTTTGAAAACTATCCCATCTGTTGTAAAATATTCCCCAGTTGGTAAGGTTTGATAGGTGGTGAAAGCAATGCTAATATGCTCATGTTGTGGGTATTCTTATGAACCTTCTGGTGGGTGGGGGATAGGGAATGGGATTGTATGGACAAGCCACGTAAGTTGTTAAACATTAATAAGATCCTATATAGCATCAATTAAGGTTTTCAAATTTTACCAGTGGGGAAGAAACCGAATAGTTTGACTACTCCACTAATTAAGGCAATAATTACTGCTACTAGAACTCCACGATTAATAAATTCTTGGTTATCTAGTCTTTTATCAATACCAATAACTTTTTCTTCTAAGGTTTTAATTTCCCCTGATAGTTTTTCATCTAGGCTTTTAATTTCCCCTGATAGTTTTTCATCTAAGATTTTAATTTCCCCAGATAGTTCTGCCTGTCCAATTTCCAGTTTATTTAGTCTACTATCAATAGTTTCTAGTTTTTGATTGACTTCAGCAAATTGCCGATCCATTTTTTGGTTGACTTCGGTAAATTGCTTCTCTATCTTTTGATCCAGACGAGATAATATTTCTTCGAGGGTATAAGTGAGAATTGGTGGGTTGGTTGTCATATATTTTGGTGATAGTTGTTTTATAGACAATAACAGCAGCACCTGTCATTTTACTAACAATCAGGGTTTTCAGATTTTACCAGTGGGAAAGAAACCGAATAGTTTAACTACTCCACTAATTAAGGCTATAATCACTGCTACTAGAACTCCACGATTAATAAATTCTTGGTTATCTAGTCTTTTATCAATACCAATAACTTTTTCTTCTAAGGTTTTAATTTCCCCTGATAGTTTTTCCTCTAGGGTTTTAATTTCCCCTGATAGTTTTCCATCTAGGGTTTTAATTTCCCCTGATAATTCTGCCTGTCCAATTTCCAGTTTATTTAGTCTACTATCAATAGTTTCTAGTTTTTGATTGACTTCGGTAAACTTTTGATTGACTTCGGTAAACTTTTGATTGACTTCAGCAAATTGCCGATCCATTTTTTGATTGACTTCGGTAAATTGCTTCTCCATTTTTTGGTTGACTTCGGTAAATTGCTTCTCTATCTTTTGATCCAAACGAGATAATATTTCTTCCAGAGTATAAGTGAGAATTGGCGGGTTGGTTGTCATAAATATTATTTAGAGAGGCGGGAGTTCCTCGACAAGTTGAGAGAGTTCAAAGGCGTTGCTGAGTAAAAGTATGATTTTATTTCACGCAGAGACGCTCCAGGCGCAGAGAGTAAGAGTTTGAGAGATGGAATTTTCGACTTTCATACCTCAATTCACCAACGCCGGGTTTTTATTTATGCCTTTGTTGATGCCATTGCCAAGCGTGAGAGACGATATCTTTAATACCTGGATATTGAGGTTGCCAATTTAAGATTTTCTGAGCTTTTTCGCTTGTACCAATTAGGGCTGGAGGATCTCCAGGACGGCGATCGCATTCTTTGACTGATATTACCATACCTGTGACATCTTCCGCCGCAGCAATCACTTCTCTAACTGAAAAACCGTTACCATTACCTAAGTTAAAAACTTCGCTTTCACCACCATTTAATAAATATTCTAGTCCTAAAATATGGGCATCGGCTAAATCATTGACATGAATATAATCGCGGATGCAAGTACCATCAGGAGTAGGATAATCAGTCCCAAAAATGCTAATAGCTTCCCGTTGACCTAATGCTGTTTGTAACACTAAAGGGATTAAATGGGTTTCGGGATGGTGATCTTCTCCTAATAATCCTTCAGGGTTAGCACCGGCAGCATTAAAATAGCGGAAACGTACTGATTTAAAATTGTATGCCACATCAAAATCAGTTAATATCCTTTCTACCATTAATTTAGTTGCCCCATAGGGATTAATGGGATTTTGGGGATGATCTTCCGTAATCGGAATAAAATTCGGTACACCATAGGTAGCACAGGTGGAAGAAAAGACGAATTTATGAATTGAAGCTGCTAACATTGACTCTAATAATGTCAACGTTCCTAAAACATTATTCCGGTAATATTTAGCTGGGTCAGTGACAGATTCACCTACATAAGCATAGGCGGAAAAGTGCATAACTGCGGCAAAATGGCGACTCTGAAAAAGATTATCTAATAAAGTGCGATCGCTCGTATCCCCTTCTATCAATTCTACCTCTAAAACCTCTTCTACCAAATCCCGATGTCCATACACCAAATTATCCAGGATGACTACCTCATAACCAGCTTGCTTGAGTGCTAACACTGTATGAGAACCAATATATCCTGCTCCTCCCGTTACCAAAATGCTAGGTTTTCTCGCTGACATAGTTTATTTCTCCTTGATGGTTATTTTGTTAATCTAATTTAAGTAGGTTGGCGTTGAAAATTATCGTTATAGCAAGGCAAGAGGCAAGAGGCAAGAGGCAAGAGTAAAGAAGTTTTCAGCGATTTTACGTTTCTTTACATAGTTTGGTTTTATTGTGTTCACCTACTTAGCTTAATTTGAAATCAGATCCCCGACTTCTTAAAGAAGTCGGGGATCTGATCTTTGGTTAATATGCCTGTCCCAGCAAAGTTTTATTTACACTTTAATAAACCAGCGTTTCTGATACATTAAGACAGCCACACCATACCAAAATAACAAGGTAACAAATGCAAACAAAAATGAGCCGTTGAAATTTCCTGACCAAGATGCAAAGATATTGTGATAAATCCAATCATATACGCTAACGGCAGTTTCACCTGTACCCAGTTGAGTTTTGGCTATGATTTTAATTAGAAATACAGAAGCCACAAAAAGAGCGATCGCATTTAATCCCATGATCTCAAAAGGCTTACTCCAGCGTTTAATTAGCCTCACCTCTATCAACTCATAACAAGCTGCTAATAACATTAACGCCCAACCAGTGGTAAATAAAACATAGGAACTCGTCCAAATTTTCTTATTAATCGGAAATGACACATCCCAAATAATTGCAATTACCAAACAACACAAACCAAACAATACTAAATCCATGCTAGTTTGTGAAGTAGCCTGTTTTTTATCTTTAATCCATTGCCCCGTAAAATAACCAGCTAAAACGCTAACTATTGCCGGAATAGTGCTAAAGAGTCCTTCTGGGTCTCCCATAAAATTAAACCCATCACCTTTATACAAATGTGCTTTGGGAATAATTAATCTATCAATAAATGCACCAAAATTACCTTCTCGCGTCAGCACTCCCGCACCATAATCAGGAACAGGAACATACATCATTGTTAACCAATAGGCAAGGAGTAATCCTCCTGCTACTAACCATTGACTTTTGCGAGGTAATTTTAAAACTATTAAAGATGCAAAAAGATAAGTTAAAGCAATCCGTTGTAATATCCCCATTAAGCGGATACTACTTAAATCAAAAGTCCAAACACCTTGATTCCAAAAACCATTTAATACTAAACCCAATATAAATAGAATCGCAGTCCGGCGCAGGATGCGTAAGTAAACTGCTTTGGTAGGTTTGTTCTGGGCGGTATATTTTGCTAAAGAAAAGGTCATTGCTACACCGACAATGAATAAAAAGCAGGGAAATATTAAATCAGTAGGTGTACAACCGTGCCATTTGGCATGACTGAGGGGACGATAAACATCATCTGCAACTCCGGCCATATTAGCGAGAATCATCGCTGCAATGGTGATACCACGAAACACATCAAGTGAACTCAGGCGCATAGGCGGAATAATCTATTTGAGAGTCTAACGGGTACTTTTTTCTTCTAGAAACTTACCAATGTCACCATCAAATAAGTCAATGATGGTACTAACAACAATTTTAATTTTTAGGGGATTATTTCTATAGAGATAGCATAGTTCATATTTTTGTTCATCAGTTCCCAATAATTGTTTTGATTGGATTAGGGAAAAAGCTATTTCTGATGAACCCAATAATCCCAAAGAACGTACTGATAATGTCCACTTCTCCATAAAACTAACTTCAGCAGGTTTGGATTGACTTGTGAAAATGAGACAGCTTTGATGGTGTGTTTCCGCAATTATTTGGGTTAGTTGAGTATATTTTATATAATTAATATCTAAAGCCGGGTCAAGATTATCCAAGATAATCAGACAACGACGAGTACGCAAATAATGGATAACTCGATTAATGTCGGATTTGCTTTCTTTGTGATTAGAGACAAAAGATAGCAAGTCAGTGATCATACTCTCAAAAGATGGAACAGTAGGCACTGAACGCCAAAAAACGCAATCAAACTCACCCCCAATCTGTTTTGCTAGTTGAGTAGCTAAAGCTGTTTTACCAATTCCACTGATACCGAACAATCCTACCAACCGACAGCTATCTTGGATAATCCATGATTCTAACTGTATCAGTTCTTCCCTACGTCCGTAAAATGGTGAAATATCAATTGCTGTTCCCCAGTCTTGGAATTTATTGAAATTGTTTTTTTTTTGCGTATTTGTCCGGATTGCGGGGGGGGGGTAGATATTACTTCATCGCTGCTAGTGGTAATTTCTTGCCAATCTAGATTTAATTTGCGACATAGTTCTTCAACGGTTCTATAGTTAACAGGTTTACCAGTTAAGAAATTACTAACTGTAGCTAAGGATAATCCGGTATCATCAGCTAAGGCTCTTTGGTTAGCATATCCACTGCGTGTAACAGCCACCCTAACCTTGTCAATACAGTCATAACGAAGGCATAGTGATCTTGGCATTGATTTCTGTTAAGTGGTTATTCCCATGATGAAAGCGTACAGATGATGGTTCATTTTTACGCTTAAACCCGCCTATTTTAGGTAATTTATGACTTTAATTTTTAATTTCTTTTAGTCTAAATTCCCGTTACTGTATTTAATTTTAGGATATTTTGGCTGGTGTTGAGCGATCGCCTCTTTTATTTTTCCGAAGTTTTCTGTTGTGAAGGGGGGAAACCGGAATCTAATCCCCTCCCTTTTGCAATTATCGTGTACACACAAGTCAAATTACCCCCCTTAATCCTTACGAAGGGGGGAAACAAGAAAATCCAGTTCCCTCCCCTTTGCAAGGGGAGGGTTAGGGTGGGGTGAAAAAGATTGTAGAGACCGCCCGCTACTCATCCCCAGCATAAAATTACATTGAGGCTGGGGACTTTCGCGTATTGTTAAAAAACTTAATATATGTGCAATCAAAGTCAGTACAAAGTCAGTAATAGTCAGTACGGAACTTAGTCATTTATAGTATATACTCAAAAAAGCAACTATATACAGGGTCATATTTATGACAGCACCAAACACGGATAACTTGGTTTCGAGTCTTATTGGCTCAGGTGTTGAGGTTACGAATGCTGAATATACTGGAGATAGCCGCGCCGCAGGCATCTTTAATGATCCCTCTCTGGGAATTGGTATTGATTCAGGAATCATCCTCAGCACTGGTGACGTCGCCAATATTTATGGTCCCAATAATAGCGACTCCACTGGCACTGCATTCGCTACTGATGGGGATACTGATTTAAATGGGTTGGTTTCTCCTAGCGCAACTAGAGATGCGGCGGTTTTGGAATTTGACTTTACTCCGACGGAGAGTTTTATCAGTTTCCAGTATGTGTTTGCCTCTGAAGAGTATAACGAATATGTCAACTCTAGTTTCAACGATGTTTTTGGCTTCTTTATAACCGATTCTCAGGGTAATAAGCAAAATATTGCGGTTATCCCCGGTACAAACACCCCGATCGCCGTCAATAACGTTAATCTGGGAAGCAATTCTGGGTATTACCGCAACAACGACCCAAGTGACTATGGTTTTGGGAATACGCCCTTTAATATAGGATTCGATGGGTCAACTACGCCTTTAACAGCGGTTGCAAGTGTAACACCAGGTCAAACCTATCATTTTAAGTTAGCGATCGCTGATAATAGTGACAGTGTTTATGACTCTGCGGTATTCATTAAGAATGGCGGTTTTATTTCTACGCCTTTGGTGTCTGTTAATGATGCTGCCAATACATATCAAGAAACACCAATAACGATTAATGTCTTGGGTAACGATATTGTTCCTAGTGGTGAAACGCCGAGCATTTCTAATTTCCAACAAGTAAGTGATAACGGCGGGTCTGTCACACTTTCAGACAACGGAACGCCAGACAACCTAGCCGATGACCAGTTAGTTTATACGCCGCCAACAGGGTTCTCTGGGGTTGATCAATTTGAATATACCCTAGCTGATAGTCAAGGCAATACCAGCATAGCCCAGGTTTCCATTCAAGTCCAGCCTACTTACCAGCAATACAATTTCACCTATACCTATGGTAATGGAGATAGCTATTCTGGTTATGGCTATGCTGCACAGGGAACCTATACGGTTGGTCAAGTATTGGATGGTTACACCAATGAAACAGGCAACCCCGGCTATTACACCATTGATTCTGTTGACAATGCTGGCACTGGCAACAGCAACTACGTCTATGTCACCAGCTACACCGATGGGGATACTGGTTATGGTACAACAAATAGTATTAGCTCGGAGGGCTACTCTGGTTTAGGCTCTGAATATGGCTATGCCTACAATTCTGCTGGGGGCGGTGACTATTTCAGTAACTCCAATGAAGCCGACCTACTCCACCAACAATACACTTTCACCTATACCTATGGTAATGGAGATAGCTATTCTGGTTATGGCTATGCTGCACAGGGAACCTATACGGTTGGTCAAGTATTGGATGGTTACACCAATGAAACAGGCAACCCCGGCTATTACACCATTGATTCTGTTGACAATACCAGTCCTGTCAACAGCAACTACGGCTATGTCACCAGCTACACCGATGGGGATACTGGTTATGGTACAACAAATAGTATTAGCTCGTGGGGCATAGCTGGTTTAGGCTCTGAATCTGGCTATGCCTACAATTCTGCTGGGGGCGGTGACTATTTCAGTAACTCCAATGAAGCCGACCTAATCAACCAACAATATACCTTTACCTATACCTATGGTAATGGAGATAGCTATTCTGGTTACGGCTATGCTGCACAGGGAACCTATACGGTTGATCAAGTATTGGATGGTTACACCAATGAAACAGGCAACCCCGGCTATTACACCATTAATTCTGTTGACAAGACTGATATTGTCAACAACAACTACGTCTATGTGACTAGCTACACCGATGGGGATACTGGTTATGGTTCTGCTAACTATGCTTACGGTAATGGCTACTCTGGTTTAGGCTCTGAATCTGGCTATGCCTACAATTCTGCTGGGGGCGGTGACTATTTCAGTAACTCCAATGAAGCCGACCTAATCAACCAACAATACACCTTTACCTATACCTATGGTAATGGAGATAGCTATTCTGGTTATGGCTATGCTGCACAGGGAACCTATACGGTTGGTCAAGTATTGGATGGTTACACCAATGAAACAGGCAATCCAGGCTATTACACCATTAATTCTGTTGACAATGCTGGCACTGGCAACAACAACTACGTCTATGTCACCAGCTACACCGATGGGGATACTGGTTATGGTACAACAAATAGTATTAGCTCGTGGGGCTACTCTGGTTTAGGCTCTGAATATGGCTCTGCCTACAATGCCAACTATTCAGGAGACACTGGGTTCAACAGCTATTACGAAGCAGATTTGCCTGCCGTCCTGCAAGTGCGACTGAATCTGCTGGCAGATAACAATGGAATAGCTGGTGAAATAATCAGTAATGACCAAGTAGGACTAAATCGTTCCTTCTTTGTAGAAATACAGGTAGCAGACCTGCGTGGAAATGCGGCTGGGGTTAACGGTTTAGGACTTAACTTAGCTTGGGATGGGCTGATTCTGGAATCTATTGATACGCCCTTTGACCCCACCAACATTATCACCGCCAATTTCCCCCTATTACAGGATGGAACTGTAGACAATAGCAGTGGTTTGATTAACAACCTCAGTGGCGGTTCTCTCCCCGCTTTTGAACTGGGTCAAGCTATAGGAGTGAATCAGTTAGAACGCTTTGCTCTTCTGCGCTTCCAAACAGAAAATTCCACCGGGACTTACTATTTCACAACCACAGTAGATAGCGCTGCTTTAGCGGATGACAATCCCTACTACTCTCTGGATGTGGAAACATCCCAACCAATTCTCATAGGTTCAGTTTACAACCAATATAACTTTACCTATAACTACGGTAATGGGGATAGTTATACGGGTTATGTTTATGCTGTGGAGGGTACTTATACAGCAGGTCAAACCATTGGTGGCATTGCTAACGAAACAGGCTATACAGGACAGTATACCATTGACTCCATTGCTTCCACTACTTTAGATAGTTTCTATAACGGCCACGTCTATGTCACCAGCTACACCGATGGTGATACTGGTTTTGGTGCAGCAGGCTATCTTAATATCGGAGCGGGTTACTCTGGTTTAGGCTCTGAATACGGTTATGCCTATGATGCAAACGGCTATAGTTTCGACCCCTACTTCAGCAACTCCGCTGAAGCTGATATTCTGGCTAATCAGAAATATAACTTCACCTATAGCTATGGTAATGGGGATAGTTACAGTGGTTATGG
>NZ_LJOU01000064.1:0-36270 GCF_001672085.1 Anabaena sp. AL93
CTATCATGTCTAGTCTGGCACTTTTCACAAGTCCAGAATCTTATATCAAGTGGCAAACTACCCACTTGATTAAGGCATACATGACAAGTTTTCGACGAAGGAAAGAATCTATCAACTTCTTGATAAATCTTCCCTTCGTTTTCTGCTTTGTATTTAAGCATGGTGCAAAACATCCCCCAGCCAACTTGTTGAATAGATTTGGCTAGGCAGTGATTTTGCATCATGCCTTTAACATGAAGATTTTCCACCACAATAACTTGGTTTTCGTTAACTATCCTACGAGATAGTTTATGGAGAAATTTTTAGCTATTGATGAGGATAAACCATCAAAACCCTATTGTGTAATTAAACAATTTTTACTCCAAGCACAGGGAACAGATAGTATTGAAAAAGCAATTGTTATCAATCTGTTAAAGAAGTTATTCAGGAGTTAAATATTTTAAATCAACCTGAGAGGCGATCGCCATCTCAAATTTTACCTCCACTACCTCCACTACCACCTCAACCATCTGTTACTGTACCCAGTCGGTATCAAAAATTAGAGAAATTGTTAGCAGCAGGGGAATGGAAAGAAGCAGATGAGGAAACATTCTGGGTAATGCTAGTGGTAGCAAACCGAGAAAAAGAAGGTTGGTTAAATGTTAAAAGTATTGATAGTTTTCCCTGTGATGACCTCCGCATTATTGACGGGTTGTGGGTCAAATATAGTAATGGGCGGTTTGGGTTTTCTGTGCAGAAACTGATAGTTGCGGAATGCGGAATATCCCTACTGAAGATAATACTTGTTTCTCAGCAATTTCAGTTATTTTTCCGATAATTTTAATAATTTTATGAGAATCAGGATTTACAAGATCAAACAATGAACAGGATTTTAATTTACTCACATCCTGTCAATTCTTAAATTCTGGTTATCCTGATGCTGACAATTTCTGTATTCTAAAATTTAGACATTATAGCCACCAAATTATATACCTTGATAATAGCACAAAAAGTCAAGAGGTCAAGAACCTAGTAAAATCGTTACCTTATTGCAATCATTCTCAAGATTATTGAGAATGAAGCAGATTTATTCTCAATAAACATAGTCTTGTGCTTTTTTTGTAAAAGTCAGATTTAAAAAACTTATAAGAAGATTGGCTTTTAACGAACAACCAACCCACCTCCCCAAAATGTGTCAAAATAAAGAATTGTAATAAAAAATATTGTTAAGGTAATTTAGTGACTTCAACTGCTCAAGCTAGTGCGAGTGCGCGTCGTGCGGTCTTTCCATTTACAGCCATCGTTGGTCAAGAAGAAATGAAACTGGCACTGCTGTTAAATGTCATTGACCCCAAAATTGGTGGTGTAATGATTATGGGCGATCGCGGCACCGGAAAATCTACAACTATCCGCGCCTTGGCGGACCTTTTACCAGAAATCCCTGTTGTCGCCAATGACCCTTTCAACAGTGACCCCAGCGACACGGACTTGATGAGTGATGAAGTCCGTCAACAGGTAGCCCAAGGGTTGGAAATTCCCGTCACTCACAAAAAGGTACAAATGGTAGATTTACCATTGGGTGCGACAGAAGACCGAGTTTGTGGGACAATTGACATTGAAAAAGCCTTATCTGAGGGTGTCAAAGCCTTTGAACCCGGACTCCTAGCCAAAGCTAACCGGGGTATTCTTTACGTTGATGAGGTCAACTTATTAGATGACCACTTGGTAGACGTACTCCTCGATTCCGCTGCTAGTGGTTGGAACACTGTGGAACGGGAGGGGATTTCTATCCGTCACCCAGCCAAGTTTGTTCTCGTTGGTTCGGGAAACCCAGAAGAAGGGGAACTGCGTCCCCAACTCCTTGACCGTTTTGGAATGCACGCAGAAATCCGCACTGTGAAAGAACCAGCTTTGCGGGTGCAAATTGTGGAAGAACGGGGTGAATTTGACCAAAATCCGCCTGTGTATTTAGAAAAACACCAAGCTCCCCAAGTAGCATTACAAGAGAAAATTGTCAATGCCCAAAACTTATTACCACAAGTTAATTTAGACTATGACTTCCGGGTGAAAATTTCCGAAGTTTGTTCAGAATTAGATGTGGACGGGTTGCGGGGTGACATTGTGACAAACCGTGCGGCTAAAGCCTTAACCGCCTTTGAAGGTCGGACAGAAGTAACAGTTGACGATATCCGGCGGGTAATTACATTATGTCTGCGTCACCGTCTGCGGAAAGATCCTTTAGAATCCATTGATACAGGATATAAGGTAGAAAAGGTCTTTTGTCGAGTTTTTGGTGTGGAACTTCCAGAAGACTCAACTCAGAAAACTGGTGCGGGGGTAAAAGCTGGCGCTCGTTAGTTTTAATGTAGAGACGTTCCATGGAACGTCTCTACAACAGTTAATTAACAACTGACAAATTATGAGAACCTGGAATTTTTGGTTAAATAGCTTGATTTTATTTATTCAAGATCATCCACCCCGATTTGTGGAGTTATTAATGTTGACATTAGCGATCGCTCTGCTGACAGTCTCCACCATTGTCCCAGATAAACCCTACATCATACTAGGTTTAAGTTTTGTCGTGGGAGCATCAACTTCTATATTAGTCCGGGAAGCAATGTCTCCCACCGGAAACAACCACACAGTTTTAACTCAACAACGCCTTACCCAATTTACCGCATTACTGTTATTAGGAATTAGTATTTACGGTTTTGCAGATTTAATTCACACGCTATAAATTTTCAGGATCAACTCCTAATTTTTTTAACATCTTTGCTAATTTATTAGCCTTTTCCTCAGATTCTAACCATTTTCTTTCAGATTCTAAATGTTTTTCCTCACTTTGTTGCATCCTTTCTTCTGGTGTTAAAAATCGTTTTCCATTTTCATCAAACCAATATAACCATTCCCTAGTTATTCCTTGATATGTTGCTTTTTCCATTCCTATTCCTAACCCTATCTCTGGTAGAAAAACAGGGTTTCCTGACAGTAATTTATATTCTCCATTGACTAATTTGTAAACCTCTAAACGTTGTTTTCTTTTACGCTGAGAATTATAAACTACATAATATAATATACCCAATTCTTGAGCATAAAAATCTTTCTTAGTGCTATATTCTCCCCTATAGGTATGAGACACTATTTCTAACACTAAAATCGGTAATTTTTGTTCTTCCCATAATACATAACTGCGGCGTAAATCTTCATCAATTAATCTGGGAATACCAATACTTAAAAATCCATCTGGGACAATTGCAGGTTTATCTGGATCATAATATATTCCCATGTCTACGCCAAAAAACCAATCCCATCTTTGGAACCAGATTAAGGCTAACATGGCTTTTAATAAACCGGGAATTAAATCTTGTAGTTCGTTATCCACTGGTGTGTCGTCAGAGTCGGGTAATTCCTTAGATGAGGGTAAATAATTTAATTGGCTGTATTTTAGCATGATTGATATTACCAATTCTATTTTTATTATAATCCAGATCCCCGACTTCTAAGAAAAATCTATCATTTATTTACAAAATGAAAACAGAAGTCGGGGATATTTTTATCCTTGAATTATGGCTTTTTCTTCTTCAGTTAAACCATACAACCGATAAACAATTTCATCAATTAACCAATCACATTGTTTCAGTTGTTTTTTGATAGGTAAGAGTGTATTTAAACTTGATTGATATTCTTTTTCTAATGTCTCCTGTTCTTTTCTCGCGGTGCATAATACCCTACCATATAATCATAAATTATCTAAATCAATTCCCTTTTCTTGCAACTTAGCTAATAATTCTTGATACTGCTGAATAACTACTTGCTTCTCCTGACGTTCTTGTTCAGCACGTTGATATTCTTGTTTAGCAAGTTGATCAAATTCCACAGATGTGAGAAACTTGTTACCATCAGGATAATAAATCTCTAAATTATCAAGTACAAGTTGAAACCGGATACCCAATCTCGGACTTATCCAACCATTAATATCTTCAATGGCTATAAAAGCATCTTGATAACGCACAAAACCGGATAATTCTAAAGTATCAGGATCATAAATATAATATTCTTCCACACCATAACGTTGATAAAAAAGCGATTTATTAATCATTTTGGGAGTACGATTTCCCGGTGATAAAATTTCAAAAACCACTTGAGGAGGAATATTATTTTCTTTCCATTGTTGATAAGAACCTCTATCTACTTTTGGTCTACCAAACACCACCATAACATCAGGTGCTTGACAAGTTTTGACACTTCCCTCGATAGGATACCAAAGTAAATCACCTGCAATAAATACATCATCTCGTGATGCAAATAATATTTCTAAATTTTCTTTAATTTTAACAATCCATTGATATTGTTTAGTATTATCTGCCATTGGTTGACCGTCGCTGTCAGGATAAATGATTTCTGGTGTGGTTTCTGCTGATAATTGCTGTACCATAGTGGACATATCTCCCATAGGAATAGATTCTGATATCTACTAAATTAATCATAATAGACATCCAGTGAAAAAAATGTAGATAGTTTGCATATCACATCTGTACTATAAAAAGGAAAAATTAGATTTCTTTAACTCATATTCTTTGCGTCTTTGCGCCTTTGCGTGAGGCTAATTCCTACATTAAATCAGCAACGCCAAAAAATCTGATAATTTTCACTTAATATATAAAATTAGAGCGAAAGACAAATCTAAACAAACAGACTCCATGCGTATTTCTCTAAACTGGTTAAAAGAACTCGTAGAAATCAAACTCACCCCAGAAGAACTGGCGGAAACCTTGACAATGGCAGGGTTTGAAGTAGAAGATATAGAAGACCGCCGCACTTGGGCAAATGGTGTAGTTGTGGGAAAAGTGCTAGAACGTCAACCCCACCCCAATGCAGACAAATTGAGCGTTTGTACCGTAGATATTGGGGCTGCTGAGACTGTAAATATCGTTTGCGGTGCTGCGAACGTCCGCGCAGATATCTATGTCCCTGTCGCCACCACAGGAACTTATTTACCCAACATTGATTTAAAAATCAAACCCGCAAAACTGCGGGGTGTTCCCTCCAATGGGATGATATGCTCTTTAAAAGAACTGGGTTTACCCACTGATATTGACGGTATTCATATCTTCCCTGAAGAAAACATGGTGGTGGGTAGTGATGTTCGTCCCCTATTGGGTTTGGAAGATGTGATTTTAGATGTCACCGCTACTGCTAACCGGGCTGACGCTTTATCTATGGTGGGTATTGCACGGGAAGTAGCAGCTTTAACTGGGGGAAAATTATCAATTCCCCCAATTGCAGAAGTAGAAAATACCAAGACTGCGAAAAGCATCACTTTAAAAATTTCCGAAACCCAAGCTTGTCCTGCTTATATTGGTACAGTTGTCGAAAACATCAAAATTGCGGCTTCTCCTGAATGGTTACAACAACGTTTACGGGCTGCTGGAGTCAGACCAATTAATAATGTAGTTGATATCACAAACTATGTTTTATTAGAAAGAGGACAACCGCTTCACGCTTTCGACAAAGAGCGTTTACAATCTGTAGGTGGGGGGGAAAATTTAATCATTGGTGTGCGGTTTGCGGAAACTGGGGAAACTTTAAAAACCTTAGATGGAAATATTCGTAATTTATCAACCCAAAATTTATTAATTACCGCTAATAATCAAGCGGTGGCTTTAGCAGGTGTTATGGGTGGTGCAGAAACAGAAGTTCATGAAGGTACACAAAGTTTAGTTTTAGAAGCTGCGTTATTTGATTCTGTGGCTATTCGGCGTTCTTCTCGCAGTGCGGGGTTAAGAAGTGAGGCTTCTGGTAGATACGAAAGGGGCGTAAATCGCGCCGAATTAGAAATAGCTTGTCACCGCGCTTTATCCTTAATTAGTGAATTAGCCGCAGGGGTGATTGTTCAGCAAGAAATTTCCGATTATCGTCCAGATATTTCTACTTGGTCACATTCTATTAACCTGCGTTTAGATAAAGTTAATGAAGTGCTAGGTCCGATTGAACTAGGACTCGAAACAGGAGAATTACAAGGGTCAGATGTCGAAAAAATTCTCACGGCTTTAGGATGTAAATTAGCCAAAATTGATGACCGGAATTGGACAGTTACCGTACCTCCCTATCGTTACCGCGATTTAGAACGGGAAATTGATTTAATTGAAGAAATTGCCCGGTTATATGGTTATGATAAGTTCTGTGATACTTTACCAGAAAAATCCGAAGCTGGTTATCTATCTTTAGAACAAGAATTAATTCGCAGGTTACGCGCTTATCTCCGCGCTGAAGGTTTGACTGAATTAATTCATTATTCTTTGGTGAAACCAGGTGAAGATAAACAGATCATTTTAAGTAACCCTTTGTTCGCTGAATATTCGGCTTTACGCACTGATTTAATTTCCGGTTTAATTACCGCTTTTCAATATAATATAGAGCAAGGAAATGGAGCATTAAACGGTTTTGAAATCGGGCGGATTTTCTGGCGCGAAGAAGAGGGTTTACAAGAAGCGGAAATCCTGGCTGGAATTATTGGTGGTGATATCACTGTCGGTAAATGGTCAAGAGGTGGTAAGGAAGAAGCGATTACTTGGTTTGAAGCCAAAGGCATTTTAGAAAGTGTCTTTAAACAACTAAAATTAACGGTAGAATTTCAACCTGAAAATCGAGATTCTCGTTTACATCCTGGACGCACAGCTTCATTGTGGGTAAAAGGTAGTAGACTGGGAACATTCGGACAAATTCACCCCCAATTACGTCGAGAGAAAGATTTACCAGAAGCCGTTTATGTGTTTCAATTGGATTTAGATGCTCTGTTGGATGCTTGGGATCATGATGATTTGCTAGTTCCCAAATTCAGTTCCTATTCTACCTATCCAGCTAGTGACAGAGATTTGGCGTTTTTTGCCCCTGTGAAAGTGACGGTTTCCGAAATTGAAAAGGTCATTAATAAAGCTGGGAAAGGGTTATTAAACTCGGTGGAATTGTTTGATGAATATCGGGGTGAACACGTTCCCACAGGACAACGTAGTTTAGCGTTTCGTTTAGTATATCGTGCCAGCGATCGCACTCTTACTGAAAATGAAATCGAACCAGTTCATAATCAAGTGCGGACAGCCTTAGTTGAAAAATTTGGTGTGAATTTGAGAAGTTAATCCAAAACAGTCGGTTTTAACCGACTTTTGCTATGAGACAGGGAATTTATTCCCTGGCTTTATCAATTAGGGACTTCCAAGAAATAAATTATCCTGATTAACGAACCACGGAGGCGCAGAGGACACAGAGGAATAAGGGTTTGAGAGATTTTTGCGTTAGGTGGTTTATCGGTTGTCAAGAGATTGCTTCCTTTCACTCGCAATGACAACTCATGCAGCACAGGTTTATTAGAGACTTCCAATCAAAAAAATATCCCAAAATTTCTTGTGGTGCGGGACGAATTGCCCGCTAATCATCAAGGACGGGCAAGGATGCCCATCCTACAAAATTGGATCATTTTTTTTGTGGAGTTCTCTTATCACTAAACCGTCAAAAACTTTTGAATCACATCTTGACTAAGTTCCTGAGTTAGACCGGAAGCAACAATCCCCCCTTTTTGCATAGCATAATAGTAATCTGCCTGACGGACAAAATGCAAGTGCTGTTCTACCAATAAGACGGAAACTCCTGTAGTTTCAATAATCTGACGGACTGCGGCTTCAATTTCCAAAATGATTGAGGGTTGAATACCTTCCGTTGGTTCGTCTAATACGAGTAGTTGTGGTTTTCCCATTAAAGCACGAGCGATCGCTAATTGTTGCTGTTGTCCACCACTTAGATCTCCACCCATACGAGAAAGCATAGTTTTTAATACTGGAAATAGGCTAAAAATTTCTGGGGGAATTTCTGGTTTTTTAACTGGTTTTTGTCTAGCCTCTAATCCCAAAAGCAGATTTTCTTTAACTGTTAATCGCGGTATGATTTCCCTTCCTTGACTCACATAACCAATACCCATTTTCGCCCTTTCATAAGTTGGTTTACCGTTAATTATCTCCCCTGCAAAATTAATAATTCCGCTGCTGGGTTTGAGTAAGCCAATAATTGTTTTTAGCATTGTTGTTTTCCCCACCCCATTGCGTCCAATTAAACATACCATCTGTCCTGGTAATACAGTCAAATCTACATTTCTGAGAATATGACTTTCACCATAATGAACGTTAAGATTAGAAATTTTTAGCATTATAAAATTAACCTGATTAACTATTTTTTTCCTAACCCTCCCCTTACAAAGGGGAGGGAAGTAATTTTTCCGGTTTCCCCCATTTCCAAGGGGGGATTAAGGGGGGTAATTTGACTTGTGTGTACACGCCTTATAAAAGGGAGGGGACAGAGTTCTTGTTTCCCAGCTTCACAAGGGGGGATTAAGGGGGGTATGATTCTCTTCCTGTTTTCCTAAATATACTTCAATAACGCGGGGGTCATTTCTGACCTCCTCAAAATCACCTTCACACAATACCGAACCCTCATGTAATACTGTCACCTTCTTAGCAATTTGTCGCACAAATTCCATATCATGTTCAATGACTAAAATTGAATGACTCGTGGCTAATGTTGATAATAAATTACCGATATTATAGGTTTCTTCATCTGTTAAACCAGCCACTGGTTCATCAACAAGTAATAAATCAGGAGATTGTGCTACTAACATTCCAATCTCCAAACGTTGCTTTTCTCCATGGGATAATAAAGCCGCTGGAATATTTGCTTTTGCAGTTAAACCAATTGTTTCTAATAAGCCTTTAAGACTATTTTTTTCCGCAGAATTGATAGAACGAAACAAGGTTGAGAAGACATTTTTCTGACGATTACTAGTAATTTCTAAATTCTCGAAAGGTGTTAAATTAAGATATATTCGTGGAGTTTGGAATTTGCGCCCAATTCCCAGCCGTGCAATTTGATGTTCGGCTAAAGAACGTAAATTTTTACCCTTAAATAATACTTTCCCTATAGTTGGTTGAACCTTACCTGTAATTACATCCAGAAAGGTAGTTTTTCCTGCCCCATTTGGACCAATTACTACCCGCAATTCACCAACATTCATACTAAAATTTAATTGGTTTAATGCTTTAAAACCGTCAAAACTAACGGTGACATTTTCAGTTTCCAAGATTTTGGCGTTCATGTTTCACCTCCATATCTTCTTCTAAACTAGGATAGGTATCAGAAGGTTTTAATTGCTGACGTTTCCCAAAAGGGATATTTTGTTTATTTAACCATCCCATGATGCCGTCAGGAAGCAAAATGACGATAATTAATAATAGTATACCCTGAAAAAATAGCCATATTTCCGCGAATTGTTCACTTAAAAAAGTCCGGGCATAATTAACTAATAAAGTGCCAATAACTGCCCCGATTAGCGTCCCTCTTCCCCCCACAGCCACCCAAATCACCATTTCAATAGAAAAGCCAATATCCATGGATCTAGGGGATACAGAACCACTTTGAACAGTGTAAAATGCCCCAGCTATACCAGCAATTGCTCCCGAAACTGCAAATACTAATACTTTAAAATCTGTGGGGTCGTAACCAGAAAATCTCACCCGACTTTCATCATCACGAATAGCTATTAATAATCGGCCAAAACGTCCACTAGTTAACCAGCGACAAAGCCCATAAGTAGCCGCCAAAAATACCACCGTCAAGACATAAAAAACAAATTGAGTTTTGCTATCACTAACTATAGCACCACTGCCATTAACTCCCCAAGATAAAGGCGGAAAAGTGGTAAAATCTATCAACCCATTTGTGCCATTAAAAAATTGTTGTTGTCCATTAAAAAAATTGAAAAATACAATAATTGCAGCTTGAGTCAAAATCGAAAAATAAACCCCCTTAATGCGATTACGAAATACTAAATATCCTAGTAATCCTGCTAACAAACCCGGAATCATCACCACAGCAGCCACAGAGAGGGGAAAAGAAGAAAAAGGCTGCCAAAATCCAGGAAGTTCCATAACACCATAAAGGGACATAAAATCCGGTAACTCCCCCGTGGGGACTTGCAATTTTAGGTACATAGCGATCGCATATCCACCCAAACCAAAGAAAATCCCATGTCCCAAACTCAATAAACCAGCATAACCCCAAATTAAATCAATTCCCAAAGCCACAATAGCCAGAGACAAAAACCGTCCCAATAAATTCAGACGAAAATCTGAAAGTAACACCGGCATAATTAAAATCAAAATTAAAGCGATCGCACAAACCACCCCAACCTCAACTAATATTAAATTTCGCCCCTTTTTAATTTTTATCATTCCTGCTTTATCCATTTTCTAAAATCCACGTTTATCTGCGATTAATTTCCCATAACTTAAACATCAACATGACGACCCTTTTGGGGAAAAATTCCGCCAGGTTTCCACTGTAAAAACACAATAATTAACGCAAAAACCATCACCTTAGCCATACTTGTAGTTGCAAAAAAACTAAATAAATCAGCCAAAGGCTTGACCGCACCCAACAACAAAGCCAAAGTTCCCGAACCAATCAAATAATTAATTGTCCCAATTCCCAAAGCTGCCAAAATTGTACCAGCTAAATTACCCACACCACCGACAACCACCACCATAAAGGTGTCAATAATGTAATTTTGTCCAGTATTTGGTCCGACAGAACCGAGTAAACTAATTGCACATCCAGCCACACCAGCTAACCCTGAACCCAACGCAAAAGTAATTGCATCAACTTTTTGAGTGGGAATACCCAAACAAGCGCTCATACTGCGATTTTGAGTAACAGCCCTAATTCTTAATCCCCAATGAGAACGTTGCAAAAATAGATAAATTCCTCCCACACAAATAATCGTCAAAACAATAATAAATAACCGGGCATAAGGTAATTGTACACCAGCTAAAGATACACCAGATTGTAACCAACTAGGGGCTGTAACATCCACATTTTGAGCGCCAAACCAAGGTAAAGTTACCGCTTGCTGATAGGTTTTACTCAATAAATTACAAATTGTGATTGTCAATCCTAGAGACAAAAATAGTAAAAATCCCACAACCCAGTTACGAATTTTCTGCAAATTATTCCGAGAATTTAAAATCCATAAACCCCCAAAAAATAGAACAGAAAACAAAGCTATTGCTATGATCAATAATAAATTGACACTGCGGACAAACTGTTGAAAAATTAAACTTACTCCCCAGGTTGCTAACAGAGTTTCTAAAGGTCGTCCATAGAGATAACGAATTACACTTTTTTCCAGAATTAATCCCACACCAGCAGTGAAAATAAAAGCAATAATCAAAGCCAAAAATATATAAACTTCAAACCAAACCCCACCCAGTTGCTTACAAACATTTTGCACGACAAAAGTTGTATAAGCACCAAACATAATTAGCTCACCATGAGCCATATTAATGACACCCATTAAGCCAAATATGATAGCTAATCCTAACGCAGCAATTAATAAAACAGCGCCAATACTAACACCATTAAATACAGCTTCCAAGAAACCTGTTAACATTTTATCCCTGCAATTATCAATTTATTCCTAATAGTCAGTTGTCAGTTATTAGTTATTTTAATCTCACAGCAAATTGCCACTAAACAAAGTACAAATATGAATAGTAAAACTCCTGTGGGGTGGGCATCCTGCCCGCCCATACATACCTTATTGAGATGCAATTTGTTGTATTACTAACCCCTGACAACTTACCACCAAATTAACCCTTCTTGTATTTACCACCTTTTCCAGGATCTGACCAATCACAGGCAAATCCCTTAGTCTCTTTCACAAATTGATTCCAAGGAACTGGTTCAACTGGTGCGGGGGTAGCATAAACAATGTCAAATAGTCCATCCTGTCTGACTTGACCAATCCGCACAATTTTTGATATGTGATGATTAGCATTAACAGTCACCTTTCCTTCAGGTGCATCTATAGTTTGACCATAGGCCGCAGCCCGTACTTTCGCCAAGTCAGTTGTAGTTGCTTTTTCTACTGATTGCTTCCACAAATACACGGCGATATAGGCCGCTTCCATTGGGTCATTTGTTACCCTGTCTTCCCCGTATTCTTTCTTAAAAGCCGCCACAAATTTCTTGTTCGCAGGTGTGTCTACTGTTTGAAAATAGTTCCAAGCAGCATAATGTCCTTTTAGATACTCCACCCCAATGGCTTTAACTTCCTCTTCCGCAATACTCACAGACATGGAAGGATACTTATCTGGTGTCAATCCCGCTCCTTTCAACTGTTTGAAGAAAGCAACATTACTATCACCATTAAGAGTATTATAAATTACACCGCCATTGGGTAAAACCTGCTTAATTTTCGTGATAATAGCTGTTACTTCCGTATTACCCAAAGGTAAGTAATCTTCCCCAACAGTTTTCCCGCCTAAAGCCTCCAATTGAGCCTTAATAATGTTATTAGCAGTGCGGGGGAAAACATAGTCAGAACCGACTAAAAAGAACTCTTTACCTTTATTCTTCAACAACCAATCAACAGAAGGTTCAATTTGTTGATTTGGGGCTGCACCAGTGTAAAAAATGTTTTTAGAACATTCTTGACCCTCATACTGCACAGGATACCAGAGCATATGATCCTTGCTCTCGAAAACTGGCTTGACATTTTTACGACTAGCAGAAGTCCAACAACCGAAAACTACAGCTACTTGATCCTGGTCAATCAATTTGGTAGCTTTTTCTCTAAAGGTGTCCCAATTAGAAGCGCCATCTTCAACAACTGCTTCAATTTGTTTACCTAAAACACCCCCAGCAGCGTTAATTTCCTTAATTGCTAGTTTTTCCGCATCTACCACACTTTTCTCACTGATAGCCATTGTGCCACTGAGAGAATGTAAAATACCTACCTTGATAGTTTTACCAGTAGTACCAGCTACGGGAGATGTACTAGTGGATGCTGCTGGACTATTCGCAGTATTTGGAGAGTTATTAGCACAAGCTTTTAAAAAAATGCTACTACCAACACCTACAGCACTGTAAAGCAGAAACTTACGTCGGTTAAATTGCTTAGACATATTTTTGATTAATTCTCTTTTAAACTGAGATATTAGTTCTATTTTTAACTATTAAACTGTGATTTGTTATACAAAATCTTAGTTTATTCTAATAAAAATTTATCTCAAGATAGATGACAAATATAGTTTCTTCCTCATTGGGACTGGTGTAATAACAACACACCTAGCCACCTCCCTGCCAGCGATTAGCAGGTTAGGATCTACCTCATGTAATTATAAATATCTGTATATATTTTGGCATTATAATAAGTATTATTAAGTATAAGTAGGTGAACAGAAAAATTTAAAGGTATGTGAAGAAAAGTAAAATCACTCAAAACTCTCTTCCTGTTCCCTGTTCCCTTGCCCCAACGACAATTTTTAACGCCCACCTACTTATAGGCATATTAGTGAAATTAAAAACTTGATCATCAATCTCTATCTTAAAAAACCTCATGTTGCTATATTTTTTAAGAAGTATCAATAATCAAATCAGAAATTATGACAAAATACATCATGTGGGGAAGCTATTGTGAAGACGTTCTCAGCAAACGTGAACCCTATCGTCAAGCCCATTTAACAGGATTAGCACAACAGAAAGAATCTGGAATTTTAATTACCATTGGTCCAACAAAAGATGTAACTCAAGTCTTTGCTATTTACGAAGCTGAAGACGAAAACACCGTTCGTCAATTAGTGGAATCAGATCCCTATTGGCAAAACGGCATTTGGACAGAGTATTTTGTTAAAGAATGGATTCAGGCTTTTTAGCCCCTTAACACAATTTTTAACGAAAATAATTAATTCGTAATGGGTAATTACGAATTAATTATCCCTTCAGTGCCTTTTGAAAATTGCGACGATAGGATGAATTAGCTAAAAACAAAGCAGGCCATAGCACAGCCAAACCGATCCGATTAGGTAAAGTTTGATTAAAATTAGTCCTACCAAATCCAGTCCAAAATTTCCACACACCACCGAGATAAACCACGATTATTCCGAAAACCAGTAAATTCATAATTACCATCAACTTCCTTAATAACTGACATCATCTTATAAGAAGATAGGCTAAAAACCCCGGAGTTGATCCCTAAAAATCCCCAAAATTTTTAGAGATCAATGTCTCGTAAGCCGGGGATGAAAGCTGCAAGAGGGGATTTATCCCCCAGTGATAAGTTAATTATATTTGATGTTATAATCTCAATTGACAGGAAAGGTAATCAACCTGTATAAAAACCTAACTGCCTAACGGTAATCTGTACCTTGACAATTAAATCTATGGGGTTCTACTCCATTGTTCTAGTTTTCTCCTATCAGTAGGTAAAAGATTTATAGGTGCTAGACGAATCAGAATTTTGAAACGATAAGGAACAGGGAACAGGGGAGAAACCATTGGTGTCAACTTAAGCTACAGATGGCTTATTTGTTTGGCTCACAGACCCGCCCAGAAATGAATTAGAGTAAGCCACAAAATAAATGGGCGTTGCTGAATCGAGGTATGAAATTCCCAAATTGAATCTTTAAAACTCTTACCTTTGCGTCTTTGCGCCTTTGCGTGAGACTAAAATTCATACCCTTAATCAGCAACGCCAATAAATGATCCTGTTTTGTCATGCTGAGTGTAGCGAAACGAAGCGAAACGAAGCATCTCAAGAGATTCTTCACTACACTTCGTTTTGTAATCCCTCTGACACGCTGCGCGAACAGAATGACATTGGGCATTTCTTTTTGTGGAGTTCTCTAAGGCCATACTCCTGACTCCTGACTCAGTGACTCCTTTCAGAGATGTTTCTTATGGAAGGTTCTGAAATTTCAATAACTATAAGAGACTAGAAGAAGAAAAATATCATGTTTTTAGTCAAGTTTAGGAGTATTTATGCGTGCAGTCTTAATGGCAGGTGGTTCAGGAACACGGTTGCGTCCTTTGACTTGCGATTTACCCAAACCAATGGTTCCGATCTTAAATCGTCCCATTGCTGAACATATCATTAATCTCCTCAAACGGCACCAGATTTATGAAGTAATTGCCACATTGCATTATTTACCAGATGTTCTCCGTGATTACTTTCAAGATGGCAGTGATTTTGGCGTACAAATGACCTATGCTATCGAAGAAGATCAACCATTAGGTACGGCAGGTTGTGTAAAAAATATTACTGAACTTTTAGATGAAACTTTTTTAGTCATTAGCGGTGATAGTATCACAGATTTTGATTTGAATGCTGCCATTGAATTTCATCAACAAAAACAATCAAAAGCCACTTTAATTTTAACCCGTGTGCCTAATCCCATTGAATTTGGTGTGGTAATTACGGATACAGAAGGGCGTATTAACCGGTTTTTGGAAAAGCCTTCCACCAGCGAAATCTTTTCTGATACTGTCAACACTGGCACTTATATTTTAGAACCAGAAGTTTTAGACTATTTACCAGAACATACTGAATGCGATTTTTCCAAAGATTTATTTCCCTTATTACTAGCCAAAGACGAGCCAATTTACGGTTATGTTGCTGATGGTTACTGGTGTGATGTGGGTCATTTAGATGCCTATAGAGAAGCCCAGTATGATGCTTTACAAAGGAAAGTTAACTTAAAAGTGGCTTATCCAGAAATTGCTCCCGGTTTGTGGGTAGGACAAAATACTTATATTGATCCTACAGCCAAAATTGAAACCCCAGCCGTAATTGGTAATAATTGCCGCATTGGCGCAAGGGTAAAAATTGAGGATGGGACAGTAATTGGTGATAATGTGACAATTGGGGCTGATGCTCATTTAAAAAGACCAATTATTTGGAATGGGGCAATTGTTGGCGACGAAGCCCAGTTATCGGCTTGCGTAATTGGTCGCGGTACTCGTGTAGATAGACGCGCTCATGTCTTAGAGGCGGCTGTGGTAGGTTCGCTGTCTACGGTGGGAGAAGAGGCGCAAATTAGCCCTGGGGTGAGGGTATGGCCAAGTAAAAAGATTGAGTCTGGTGCAGTTTTAAATATTAATCTGATTTGGGGAAATACTGCCCAACGCAATTTATTTGGACAGCGCGGGGTACAGGGATTAGCCAATATTGATATTACTCCAGAGTTTGCGGTGAAGTTGGGGGCTGCCTATGGTTCGACTTTAAAACCTGGTTCAATGGTGACAGTCTCCCGTGACCAACGCAATGTTTCCCGGATGGTAACACGGTCTTTAATTGCGGGTTTAATGTCTGTCGGTGTAGATGTCCAGAACCTAGATACTACAGCTATTCCCATCGCTCGAACTGTGATCCCCACAATGTCAGTAGCAGGGGGTATTCATGTCCGAGTTCACCCAGAACGCCGTGATTATATCTTGATTGAATTTATGGATGTTAAGGGCATTAACATCTCTAAAGCCCAAGAAAAGAAAATTGAGGGGGCGTATTTTAAGGAAGATATGCGCCGTTCCCAAAGTCATGAAATTGGTGATGTGGTATATTCCAGTCAATTAATGGACTGCTATGGCAAGGCTTTTGAAAAGTTATTAAATTTGGATACTCTGCGTAATAGTCGGGCAAAAGTGGTAATTGACTATGTTTACGCTGTGTCCGGGGCAGTTTTGCCGCAAATGTTGGATAAATTTGGGGCTGATGCGGTGGTGTTAAATGCTAGTTTGAATAAAACGGCAATTTCCAATGCTGATAGAGAATTACTATTGACTCAATTAGGTCACGTTGTGGAGGCGGTGAACGCTAATTTTGGCGTGCAGGTATCAGCTAATGGGGAACAACTGATTTTAGTTGATGAATCGGGTTTTCCCATTCGCGGAGAAATGCTGACGGCTTTGATGGTGGATATGATGTTAACTGCTAACCCTAGAAGTTCGGTAGTTGTACCGGTTCATGCTTCTAGTGCGGTGGAATTGGTTGCCCATCGTCATGATGGTAATGTAATTAGAACTAAAGCGAATCCGACGGCTTTAATGGAAGCCTGTCAAAAAAATCCCAATGTGGTTTTGGGTGGGAGTGGGGAAACTGGGTTTATTTTTCCGCAATTACACCCAGGGTTTGATTCGATGTTCTGTATTGCCAAGCTGATTGAAATGTTAACCATTCAAGAGCGATCGCTGGCAACCGTGCGTTCCGAATTACCTCGTGTCATTAATAGAACCTACACAGTCCGCTGTCCTTGGACTGCTAAGGGGGCGTTAATGCGTTATTTGGTGGAAACTCACCCCGCCCAGAATCTGGAGTTAATTGACGGCGTGAAAATTCGCCAGCCCTATGATGACAATTGGCTATTGGTTTTACCTGATGCTAGTGAACCCCTAGTCCATCTCTATGTTAACAGTAGCGATCGGGATTGGGTTGATGAAACTCTCAGAGATTACCGCGCCCGTGTCCAGTATTTTGTGGAACGCGAACAGGAAAATTACCGTTTGGATATGTAGGGCTTGCTGATAGCGTAGCGTGGCGTTAGCCATATAAAACTGAAACCTTTTTATTAATAAGGGTTTCGCTGATTTTTATCACAAGAAAGTGCAAGGTTTTGGCTGATGGTGTCTCAAAATTGGTGCATTTTCCTGGGTCGGATTTAGAAAATTGAGGATATCCAGATGGCTGAAACTGTTCCCAGTTAAGAGTTAAGATTTCCCTGCCGTCACGGACAACTTTTTCAGCAAGCCCTATATATCTTCCATCTTGCCTCTTGAAGCTGGGAGTTATACTCAAAACGGCTTGATTGTTTGATTCTAAACGTAGGGGTAAAGCATGAGCTAAACCCCTACACATCTGGGTTCTTTGTCATTTGGCAAAAGTTTAAATCTCACCTGTGTTTAGTATATTAGCATTACACCCCCAAAAGATTATTCCTATCCCCACAACCGAAATCATAGCGCAAAGTGCCTTGTTTATTTGTACCGCACCCCAAGGCTGTTTTATCATTCAGTTTTAACTAATAGATTGGTGAATCGTCTCTTAATCGCTTTGATGTTTCCTGAAGTCGCGCAAAACTTTCTTGGCGCGATCGCTCGATCATCAGTGTTTGTAAAATTGGTTCAAGAATCCGTTTGGCATCTTGATAACCCCGGTTTTGCAAAAGTTGAATCCGTTCGGGACTGAAATCTAATAATGTATTAAGACCACCCATATCTTCCGTTGGACGAATTTCAATTATTGTTTGATTAGGGAAATCATGACGATTCCAAAGTTCCCCATTCCCTAAATGAATGACGATCGCATGAGTACAACCGCGATTTGCTAAGGCTTTGAGAGGGACATTATCACCTAGCCAACCATCAACATAATGCTTGTCATCAACCTGGCGTGACTTAAAGGCTAAAGGAATAGCAGCACTGGCGAGTAATGTTTGATAAATTTCTTCATCGGTTTTGGCTGATTGAACATGAATATATTCAGCGGATTGTCCAAGATTGGAGGCGATCGCATTGCCTATTGTGGGGACAATCTGACCTGCTTTGTGTGAAGATGGTAGAAAATTGTGTACTGAGGGAAACGCGGCTACCCAGAGTTCAATTCCTGCTCGCAATTGTTGAGGATTGATGGCATAGCGTAAAAATTTATCCAGTGGGTTAGGATCACACAAAGATGCGTCTTCCTGTGAGAAATGTAAATATTGCGCCAAGGATTGCAGTGGATATTTAACTAACTGCCAGTTGATAATGTTGGCTTCACCTAGTTCTCTCCATAGTTGCCATAGGCGATCAGCAGCTTGTTTAAATGATGTGTGAGAGGCGAGGATCGCACCATTGAGCGCACCAATGCTCGTACCTGCAATCATCAGAGGGGCAAAGTCAATTTCTGCTAGATATTTGACCACACCTGATTGGTACGCGCCCTTAGCACCGCCACCCGCCAGCACCAATCCGAGTTTGATTTTGGCTTCTTTCATGTAATAATTTAAATTATTAATCTATTAATTTTATGACGCAAATTGTAACATATTCCAAGAATAAGATCCCCGACTTCTCTGAGAAGTCGGGGATCTGAAACATTGCTGTGAATGCTTAAATCCTAATTCAGACCAAAAACATTAGGTAATAATCATGAATAGAGAATATCTAATCAACTTCCTGAAAAAAAACTTAACCACGATTAAAAGTTATGGTGTGATATCCTTAGCTTTATTTGGTTCTTATGCAAGAGATGAAGCAAAAAATACTAGCGATCTTGATTTATTGGTAGAATTTCAAGGAAAAGTTACCTTTGATCAATATATGGACTTAAAATTCTTCTTAGAAGATAATTTATCTTTATCTGTTGATTTAGTAACTAAAAAAATGTTGAAACCTCAAATTATTAGTTCTGTAGAAAAAGACGCTATTTATGTCGCGTAGTTTAAAACTTTATTGTGATGATATTTTAATTAGTTGTGATAAAATTCTCCGTTATACTCAAGGATTAGATGATAATAGGTTTTTTGCTGATGAATTAAGATTTGATGCGGTAATTAGAAATTTATCAGTGATTGGGGAAGCAGTTAAACAAATTCCTCCAGAAATAAGAAATAAATATCCACATATTGAATGGCGCAAAATTGCTGGATTGAGAGATATTTTAGTTCATGCTTATTTTTCCTTAGAAGATGAGATTATTTGGGACATTATTCAAACTAAAATTAGTCCTTTGAAATCAGCCATTTTAATTATTATTTCTCAAGAATTTTAAGTTAATGGAAAATGGCGATCGCACTGCTTTTATATTAAGCATTTGTGTCTGGGAAATAATCGGAGTCTATGATTTGCTCTGAGGTGAAGGGACATTCTAGGGGAAAGGTGGTTAAGGGTAGTTTTGTTTCCCTGGCGGCGTTTTTTCGTGCTTTCTGATAGCACTCGGATATATTCTCTTTGAGGAATGGGTTTAAGCTAGGACTGTTTTCTAAGACTAATTCGAGTTCATTTCTTTGGGTTATTATAGTTGAAGTCCAACTTTTTGTTTTCTTCTTTGGTTGATATTTATACTTTAATAGGTGCATGATTAAAACAATTAATCGGCTTTTAATTTCCCGTTTGTCATTGCTCCCCATTGATTGAACTTCCTCGATTAGGTTTTCTATATCTAGGTCTTGAATTTGTCCATTTTTGAGTTGGTTAACAGTTTGTTCTATCCAAAGATTAAAGTCGGTTTCATACAGTGTCGTGTTCATAGGTTATTCTCCTAATCATTTGAGAGGGGATATTGTTTGTCTATAAATGTTGGGTTTCCTTTTGTCAACCCAACCTACGAAGGGCGATTAGACTAATGTTATCAAATTTAATCTATCGTTTGCCGTTTCATTCACAATGCGCTCAACAAATTCTCTTTTGCTGGTAGTCGGATAAATCATCACATTGGGGTAGTTACGGCATAATTCAAATGCGGTTTGGGCTAGATTTTGGGGCTGTTGTTGTTTGGGTAGTTGGGCTAATTCTAGGGTTTTACCAAGAGTGAACAAATAGAGAGTTTTCCCTAGTCTTTGTTCCGAAATAGATTCTACTTCCAACAAATAACCCGCGAGTTCTTGGTTTTCTTGGGATGTTTCGCTATATGACAGGTTGAGGAGGTTGGTTAATGGAAAATGATGATCGGGAATTGTGTTGTCGGTTGCAAGTATTCTATCGCTTATACTCTGACGCAGTTGGCTGTCTTTACCTTTGGTGATTAATCGTTCGTAATCACCGAGAGCATAATCTACTATTTCACGGGTGACGAAAGCAACTTGAATTGCCCAATGAAATCCTTGATATGTCCGTTTTGATTGCCATGCGGCTATCGCATCTTCAATTTTATGCTGAACTTCAGTTCTATAAACTCGTTGTTCTAAATTCAGAATCCGATCTTCGTGATCTTCAACTCTGTATTGCAGTTGATTGACAATATCTTGAAGTAAATTAATGTCCAATTTTCGTATAGTCCACCACCACCAAAACCAGAGAACTCGCTATGAGTCTATCCTTGACAACATTCACTAAATTTAAAGACTTATCCTCACTAGATCCAGCGGTATCCACCAGCGCCAAAGTCCCTAAACCCGAATCTTTTAGAGGTGATAATTGTCGCGGAAAAGGAACTTCAATCCGAGGAATTTCAGACAAAGAAGACAAAAATCCTGTAGATACACCAAAAATACCGCACAACCGCAGAAGATCATTTATTCTGATTAATTCAGCTTGAATACTATTTGATTCTTCCAACTCAGATTGAGAAGAAACAGAACTACTGTTCAAAATTTCCCTAATTACATTCTCGCGGGGAAAATCATTTTTAGTAGCCTGTTCAACAGCTTCTTTTAAACCAATTTGTTGCAATTTCTGATGTAATTGTCGCCAAGCCTCTCGCAAAAGCGTCATCAAAGCCTTATCCAGAATCAACTTAGGACGAGTTACCTCACGAGAAAAAACAATCTCAGTCGGTAAAACCGTCATCGCATCATTACGACTAGGTAATAAATCCTGTCCAGCGATCGCATTAATAATAGTAGACTTACCCGCACTGGTTGGCGCAACAATCGTCATCGTCAATTCTTTACGCTTTACCCTTTCCAACTTCTCATTGACGTGCCTGATATCTTATTCAATAGCCTTAATCTCAGCCCCCAACCGATTCCCACCCTGATTTTTATCATGATCTCTCAATATTCCACAACCTTCCGACATCACATTACCGACATGGGTAATCACATCAATAGCAGACTGGTGTAGTGCATCCGAATCAGGCTGTAAAAGGTTGTTAGACATAAATTAAAGATGTTAGAAAGCATCACCGTCAACAATAATCTTAAAACCGCACAGGACGAAGCTCAACGACGGCAGATAATATTTTCACCACATTATCACGCAGCGGTATGTACTCTTTGTGAAATATATTTTAGACAAAATCATCAAAATCCAAACACAAATCCTGAAAATCCTGAAATCCTGGACATCCTGATTCAGACAAAATCCTGAAAATCCTAAAATCCTGAACATCCTGATTCAGACAAAATCCTGAAAATCCTGAAATCCTGGACATCCTGATTCAGACAAAATCCTAGTTATATTACGAAATGTAACAAAATTGCAGTTAAAACGCTTTACCATCTTGACAACTGAGAAAAGAGCCGATAAGGTAGTATACATACCCGGGTAAGACCACTAGAAAGTTGTATGCAAACTAAGCAAAAGGTTACGTTATATTTATCACCGGAACTGCACAGAAAACTTAAAATTCGTTCTGCCGTTGACTCAGAACCGATGTCAGACCTCGCAGAACGGGCGCTCAGTTTCTACCTGACCAACTCAGAATTAGTAGAAGAAATAGAAGCGTCTGCTCATGGGCGAACTCACCGGATTTATTCCTGTCCCACTTGTGAAACTTCACTCGTACTGCGTGATGGTGAACTCGTGAACTTGGGCAACCAACCAGGAATCATCGGACAAGATCATCTATCCATTGATGGTAGAGAAAAAGAAGAAACCCATCCCAAGGGTGAGGAAGAATTAGTTCCTTGTTAGATAGGAATTAATAATGATTAATAGTCTGGCTTAACGCCATGCGATCGCTGGTCGGTACTGTCTCTATAAGGTCTCAAGTAGGTCGATAGTATGAAAGAAGAGCTCAATATTTTAATTCAAGCTCAATACCCTTTAATCTACCTTGTGACCTCCGAGGAAGAGCGGGCAGAGCAGTCAATTTTTAAAGTTTCCCAAGACTTAAAACCCCAAAGACGAGTATATATTTGGACAGTAACTCACGGTATCGTCGAGTACGGTCAACCCCGGAATACCACTCAACACAATACTGTCTCTCCCGAAGCAGCCATTGATTGGATTATTCGGCAAAAAGAACCCAGTATATTTATTCTTAAAGATTTACATCCCTTTATTGATGCGCCAGCAACAACCAGATCGCTCCGGGACGCGATCGCTAGTTTCAAAGGAACGCAAAAGAACATTATCTTAATGTCCCCTGTGCAACAAGTTCCGATTGAACTGGAAAAAGAAGTTGTTGTTTTAGATTTTCAATTGCCTGACATGGCTGAGTTAAATAAGGTTTTAACCGCCCATCAAGAGCAAAATCGTGGACGACGGCTGACAACCGAGGCGCGAGAAAAGCTACTCAGAGCCGCTTTAGGTCTAACTAAAGATGAAGCTGAGAAAGTCTACCGCAAAGCACAGGTAACAACTGGGCGTTTAACGGAAGATGAAGTTGATATTGTTTTATCCGAGAAAAAACAACTCATCCGCCGCAACGGTATCTTGGAGTACATCGAAGAAGATGAAACCATTGATGCTGTGGGTGGCTTGGAAGAATTAAAAACTTGGCTTACCCAACGCTCCAACGCCTTTACCGAAAGAGCGAGAGAGTACGGGTTGCCCCAACCAAAAGGAATGTTAATTCTCGGTGTTCCCGGTTGTGGTAAGTCACTTATTGCTAAAACTACCTCCCGTTTATGGGGTTTACCAATTCTGAGATTAGATATGGGGCGGGTCTACGACGGCTCAATGGTGGGTCGAAGTGAAGCCAACCTGCGGAACGCCCTGAAAACAGCAGAATCAATTTCCCCCACGATTCTGTTTATTGACGAATTGGATAAATCCTTTGCGGGTAGCGGTGGTTCTGGCGATTCTGATGGGGGGACATCAAACAGAATTTTCGGCTCTTTCCTCACCTGGATGCAGGAAAAGAAATCTCCAGTTTTCGTAATGGCGACGGCTAACCGTGTCGAACGCTTACCTGGAGAGTTTTTGAGGAAAGGTCGCTTTGATGAAATATTCTTTGTGGATCTGCCCACACCGGAAGAACGTCAGGATATCTTCGGTATTCACCTGACTAAACGCCGGGAAGAAATTGCTAGATTTGATCTAGAACAACTAGCAAAAATGTCCGACGGCTTTTCCGGGGCAGAAATTGAACAAGCGATCGTGGCGGCTATGTATGAAGCCTTCGCCCAAGATCGGGAGTTCACCCAATTAGATATTATTGCTGCATTGAAGTCTACTTTGCCGCTGTCACGAACGATGCAAGAACAGGTCACAGCTTTAAGAGACTGGGCCAGACAGCGTGCTAGACCCGCAGCCTCCTCTGTTGCTGAATATCAGCGCATGGAGTTTTAAAAGCTTTCCTCTGAAATGTCAGGGGGGAAAGGTTAGTCACAAGGCTAACAGATAGAAAAAAGCCGTTCCCAATTAATGCGGCTTCGCTGAAAAAGAACCGTTGTCGTTTTTCTCATCAATCTTCTTATTGGAGGAAACCCAAATGTCTCACTTTAGCACTCTGCGTACCAAGATCACCGATGCCGAAATTCTCAAGTCTTCTTTGCGCGACTTAGGTATCAGTGTAAAAACTGAAGCTGATGTCCGTGGTTATAATGGTCAGCGTCTCCGTTCCGACATCGTTGCTGTATTGGAAGGCGAGTACGATCTAGGTTGGTCTCGTAACAGTGACGGTTCTTTTGACCTCATTGCTGACTTATGGGGTGTCGCTAAGAAGCACAACCAGACCGAGTTGATCAACTCTATCAATCAAAAATATGCCGTTAACAAGACTTTGGCTGAAGTAAAACAGCGTGGTCTGCAAAATGCCAATGTTAAGTTGGTATTGCAGTAACAATTTCTGTAGCGCGTTCCCAAAGTGAAACGGGTTAACCTTCTAATAAGCGGTTAGCCCGCTTTTTTTTGTCTTTATTTGTCTGATAGCGTAGCGTGGCGCAAGCCATATCAGGATTTACAGGATTTAAGGATGTACAGGATTTTGTGATTTGAGTACACATTTTAAACCCAAGACTCTAATGCAAAAGGGTAAACTTGCTGAATACGTCGAAAATCATTGTCTATTTATCGAAAAAATAATAAAATACTCTCAATCTCGTTTAGCTTAAATTATTTAATCATGGTTGTTAATAATTTCCACAGCATTACAGAAGTTTTACCAGCAATTCTTGGATTTTCAATTGCTGGAATATTGATATTAAAATTTACATTTTCTGTTAAAATTCCTCAATATAATGAAAATCCTCCAGGAATTTTAATCTCAAGTTTTATTTTTATAGTATCTGGCTTTCTTTTTGAGATTATTTATAATTCTTGGCCTTCAATTCAATGTTGGGCTGAAAATCACCAGAGCATTGCTACAGAAATAGCATAAAATATAAACGGGGAGTGTGGTAATGAAAAATGCCGAAGAAAATAAGAGAACTGAAGGCAATAGTAGCAAAAGTTGGGTATCTCCTTCAAGCAGGTAGAGGTAAAGGAAGTCATACTTACTGGAAACATCCTTTATTACCGGAGGAACCATTAACCATACCGGGAAAAGATGGAGATGATGCTCCGCTATATTTAGAAAAAAACATTCAGCGGGTGCTGAAAAAGCTGGAAGGACTAGAAAATAAGGAAGGTGAAGAATGATTTATCACTACAGCATGGTAATTCAATGGTCCCAAGAGGATCAACTTTTTTTAGTTCACTTACCTGAATTTCCCTGGCAACAGTTTCATACACATGGTAAAACTTACGAAGAAGCTGCTAGAAATGGTCAGGAAGTAATTGAGGCTTTTGTTGAGATGCTTACTCAAGAAAATCAAGTATTACCAGAACCCAGAATGCTTCCTACAAAACCGTTGCAAGTTGCCTAGTTCAGTGTAAAAAGTATAGTTCATTTTGACATTATAACCGTTAAAATGCCTGTAAATAATTGTAATTCAGTGTTATTCCCCATAATAACAAATTATGAAAACATTCACTATTGGTCATTCCAATCATACAATTGAAACATTTATCGAACTGTTACACCAACATCAAGTAACAGCCTTAGCTGACGTGCGTTCTAGTCCCTATAGTCGCCGATTTCCTCAGTTTAAGTTGGTATTGCAGTAACAATTTCTGTAGCGCGTTCCCAAAGTGAAACGGGTTAACCTTCTAATAAGCGGTTAGCCCGCTTTTTTTTCTGGGTAAATTTTCCATCAATGCCTAAAACTGGGATAACTGAGGGATATAAACTGAAACTCTCTATAGAATCTCCGCGTCTTTAGACCGGAGACTGTTAATAGGAATCAAAATCCCATGTCGAGGACTAAACAACAAAGCCAACGTAAATAAACCCGAAACCACTAACACAATCGCTGGACCAGAGGGTAAATTATAAAAGTAGCTGAGATACATTCCACTAATACTAGAAATTACCCCAATTACCGCCCCCAAAATCATTACCTCATGTAAACGGTTCACCAATAAATAAGCAGTTGCCCCTGGAGTAATTAAAAGTGATAATACTAAAATTACTCCCACAGCTTTCATACTGGCAACAATTGTTAAAGCAATTAACAACATTAAACCAAAATTTAAGCGATTAACTGGTAAACCCGCAGCTTGTGCGCCTAAAGGATCAAAAGTGTAAAATAACAGTTCTTTGTATAATAAGAAAACTACTATTAAAACAATAGCTGCAATAATAGCAGTGTCTCGGACTTCGTCTCTAGTTACGCCCAAAATATTACCAAAAAGAAAGTGATTCAAATCAATTTTATTATCCTTTTGAATGACTGTAATTAAAGTAACTCCAAGGGCAAAAAAGGCAGAAAAAACTATGCCCATAGCGGCATCTTCTTTAATGGGAGATCGGGTTTTAATTACGGCTATAGCCATTGTACTCAAAACACCGGCAATAAACGCCCCGACAAAGATATTAGCACCAATCATGAAGGCGATCGCTAGTCCTGGTAATACTGAATGACTAATAGCATCACCCAGCAATGCAAGGCGTTGTACCATTAAATAACTACCAACAATGGCACACAATAAGCCTACTAATATGGCGATGATTAAGGAACGCTGCATGAAGCCATATTGCAACGGTTCTATTAGTGCTTGAAACATATTGCTGATTGGGAAACAAATTAATTATCCTAAAATAGTCGGTTTTAACCGACTTTAGCTATAAGACAGGGAATTTATTCCCTGGCTGATTCTGGCTGATTCAAACACATAATAAATTAAGCCGCAAAGTACATAACTTTACCACTATAAGCACGATATAAGTTTTCTTCTGTCAAGACTTGTTGGCGTGAACCTGTGGCAATTACTTCGCAGTTTAGTAAGATTAAATCATCAAAATGGGTGATTGATTCGCCTAAATCATGATTAACTACTAAGACAATTTTATTGTTTTTTGCTAATTCTTCAAAGACTTCAAAAATGATAGCTTGGGTTTTTTGATCTATCCCGACAAAGGGTTCATCAAAACAGAAAATTTCCGCTTCTTGAGTTAACGCCCTGGCTAGAAATACCCGTTGTTGTTGTCCTCCAGAAAGTTCACCAATGGGACGATTTTTTAATTCTTCTATTCCCACTCGTTCTAATGCTTGTTTAGCGATTTGACGGCTAACTGTGGAGAAGCTCCGTAACCATCCTGTTTTTTTGACACGCCCCATCATCACTACATCCCACACAGTAGCGGGGTAATTCCAGTCAATTTGGCTACGTTGTGGTACATAAGCAACTTTTTCTAGTTGCTGCATTAAAGGCTTGCTCTTATATAAAACTTGACCACTACTCATGGGAACTAATCCCAAAATAGCTTTCATTAATGTACTTTTACCCGCGCCATTGGGTCCAAAAATTCCCGTTAGCTTTCCTGGTTTAATTATGCAGTTAACATCCCGAAGTGCTTCTTGTGCGCGGTAATGTACACCTACATGAGTGATGTTAATTGCTGTTGATGAATTCATGTCAATAGATTTGATAATTTGTGCAGGTATATCTACTTGATTTACAGGAGATAGGCTAAATTTTTGGTAAAAAGAGAAGTTTTGCATAACCCTATTTAAAATACTTATTTTTTGAGCTTACCATAAAAATGAGAGAAATATGAGAATATCTATAACTAGAAGTAATCAGTGAGATAAATGAAACTAATACTTAATCCAATGTATGACTTATTACTGAAACCTCTCTCCAAACCTCTACCCTGTGAGGAGAGAGGCTTTTATTCTTACTCCCCTTCCCTGCTAGGGAAGGGGTTGGGGGTTAGGTTCTCTTTACTTAATCCCCTTTGGCTAGGAATGTTCTTATCTTTGGCTTTAATGGGTTGTACTCCCAACTCCCAACCCCAGGGAAATACTAAGCCGCAGGTTGTAGCAACAAGTACCATTATTGCTGACTTGGCTGAAGAAATTGGTGGAGAAGAAGTACAGATTACGGGTATTCTTAAACCAGGTGCAGACCCTCACGTTTACGAACCTGTACCCGCAGATAGTCGGGTTTTGGAGAAAGCTAACTTGATTTTGTATAACGGTTACAATTTAGAACCGGGACTGATTAAGTTAATGAATGCAACTGGAGGGAAAGTAAAAAAAATCCCTGTGGGGGAAGTTGTTATATCTTTAAAGTTAGATAAAGGTAAAGGACAAATTGTTCCAGATCCTCACGTTTGGGGCAGTGCAGAAAATGTTATATCTATGGTGAAAGCCATTCGAGATAGTTTAATTGAATTGTCACCGGAGGACAAAGAAAAATTTACTCAAAATGCCCAAAAGCTAACTGATGAATTACAGCAATTACATATTTGGATTCTTCAAGAAATTCAAACAATTCCCGCAGATAAAAGGAAACTCATCACTACCCATGATGCTTTTCAATATTATGGAAGTGCTTATAAAATAGCGATCGCTGGAACTTTAATTGGCATTAGTACGGAAGAACAACCCAGCGCCCAAACCGTGAAAAAGTTAGTAGAGTCAATTAAAAAAATCGGTGTTCCTGCCATATTTGCTGAAACAACAATTAATCCAGCTTTAATTAAAACAGTAGCCGAAGAAGCCGGAGTAAAATTAGCACCAACTTCACTTTATTCTGATTCTATTGGGGCAAAAGGTAGTAATGGCGATACTTATATAAAGATGATGGCAGCAAATACCCGCGCTATTGTTGAAGCATTAGGGGGAAAATATACGCCATTGCAATTAAAAAGTGAAAAATAAGGATTAGATCCCCGACTTCTCGAAGAAGTCGGGGATCTGATTGATTGATTAATTAACAAACTTGTTCACGAGTTGCTTCTGTGTTGATGGGTTTAATCAGAAAAATCTTGAACATATACCAAAAAATCATTAAAGTTAAGGGAATTTTTTGGATAAATTTCACAATTCCCCAATCATTAATTTGATTGAGATCAATTATTTTCTGATTATACAATGCACATTGTTCCAAATACCAGAAAAAGTATGGGTGATTGGTATTTAAAATAATTGGAAATGCCTTAGCTGCGGTTTTGTTGGTTTCCTCAATTACTTGAGTATTATATTTACGAGGGTGCATACCTAAGATTTCATAGAAATTCCCTCTTTCAAATACTGTCATGGTGTGGGTAGCGAATACAGTTAATAGGAAGAATCGCACCCATAGCCGAGATTTCCAATTATTCCATAACTGGGGTTGAGAACGTAACAAAGCCTTGAAAAAATCACCGTGTCTATTCTCATCTTGACACCAACTTTCAAACTTTCTAAATAGAGGATAAAACTGGTACTCTGGATTTTTTTCCATATGGCGAAATACTAAAATGTAACGCCAATAACCGATTTTTTCCGATAGGTAAACTGTGTAAATAACCCACTCGATTGGGAAAAATGTATAGGTACGATTTTTAGTGAGATAACTCAAGTCAAGGGAAAGGTTAAAATCTGCCATTGACTTATTCAAAAAGCCAGCATGACGGGCTTCATCTCGCGCTAAATAAGCAAATGCTTCTGATAGTAAAGGGTTACTATCCTTGAGACGACGAGATAATTCTTTAAATAGTAAAAACCCAGAGAATTCCGAAGTACAAGAACGTTCTAAAAAGTCAATAAAAGCAAGTCGTTTTTCACCAACAATGTGATCCCAACCTTGCTTAAATTCATCATCTCGCACAAAGTGATGACGGTTATAATCAGCCTTGAGTTCGTCAATTACAGCCCTTAATTCCGTTTCATACCCAGAAATATCCATTTTTGCCACTGTATCAAAGTCAGTGGTATAAAATCTGGGTGTTAATAATGTTTCTTGAACTGGTGTTTTTACACCCGATTTCGATAAATCAAGTGGCGGTTTATCCAACGATTTAACCATAAGTAGTCCCTTTACCATTATCTGCCTTAAAATTATATAAGCATAAATATTTGTTATTAGTCATCAGTTAAACTATTGAAACTAATTCTTACAAAAATACTGAATTATTCTTAACTTTCGTATAGTTTAAATACCTATTTACGGGACAAATGTATTTATGAAACCATAAATAAATATGAATACTCTTATAGTTATACAAAGAATAATAGTTAAATAATTTCAGGAGCAGTAAAAATAGCCGAAATCCACATCGGTAGTAATTTGTGCTAGAGAAATTATTCTCAAAACCCTATTCCCACAGAATAGCAATTTTCCTGTGATGATAACGACGGTGAACTGATAAACAAGTCGTTGAAATTTGCAAACCCTGACAAGTAAACAAGAAGGAACTAAGAATGAGTAATGATTTGGCAATGAAACTGCGTATAGGAACTCAACAAGCGCATACAGATTCAGAAAATCTCGGCTTCATGAAATGTTTTGTGCAAGGAGTTGTAGATAGAGATTGTTTCATTCAATTGTTGAGAAATTTCTATTTTGTTTATAGTGAACTAGAAGCAGCAATTGAGAAACATAAACAGCATCCTGTGATTAGTTTGATTTATTTTCCCGAACTAAATCGCCAATCTTGCCTAGAGCAAGATATGTTATTTTATTATGGGAGTCAATGGCACAAACGCATCACCCCTTCACCTGCCGCCCAAGCTTATACTGCGCGTATCCAACAAATTTCCACTCATGAACCCGCACTATTGTTAGCTCATTCCTATACTCGTTATTTGGGTGATCTTTCTGGTGGGCAAATGCTCCAAAAAATTGCTCAGTCAGCCTTAAAACTTTCTGGACATGAAGGAACTTCCTTTTACAATTTTCAGCAAATTCCAGACAAGCAGACTTTCAAAGGAAAGTATCGTCAAGCATTAGATAAAGTTAATATTGATGATACAACCGCTGACAAAATTGTAGCAGAAGCTAACCATGCTTTTAAGTTAAATATGCAGATACTTCAAGAATTGGAAAGTATCTTAATCGAAGCTCTTGGTAGAGCCACTTACAATGATTTAGTTTAAGTCCCTGCATAATTTACAAAAATATAATTCATCACCCAATTAACTTTAGCAACGATGAATTATATAAAAATCCATCCTCTTCCTCTGTGTTCTCTGTGCCTCTGTGGTTCGTCAAAAAATAATGCTAACTACAAACAAATAGAATAAATATATTCTATTTGCTAAATCCTAAATTACAACATTAAATTGGGAAAATTGATTACTTCCCAACTACACAGAAATATACTCACATTTATTGGAGACTGTAATGGTTTTTCTATTACCTGGCGTTAAGTTTGATTTTGATCTAATTCAAAAGTATGATACTCGCGCTCCTAGATACACGAGTTATCCCCCAGCAACAGAATTAAGTGAAAATTTCACCGCAAGAGAGTTTCAATCTGCAATTACCGCTTCCAATCAACGAAAAACGCCCCTATCTTTGTATTTCCATATTCCTTTTTGCCAAAGTGCTTGCTATTTCTGTGGTTGCAATACGGTAATTACCAATAACAAGAATATGGCTATTCCATATCTAGAACATTTGGAACAGGAAATCAAAAATACTTCAGCTTTAATTGATAAAGATAGAAAGGTACTTCAGATTCATTGGGGTGGAGGTACACCAAATTATTTAGAACTTAATCAAGTAGAATTCCTGTGGAAAAGCATTACCCATAATTTTCAAATTGCTTCAGATGCAGAAGTATCTATTGAAATTAACCCCCGCTATGTGACTAGAGATTACATCTTGTTTCTGAGGGATATTGGCTTTAATCGCATTAGTTTTGGTATTCAAGATTTTAACCCGGAAGTACAAAAAGCAGTGAATCGCATTCAACCAGAATCATTGCTGTTTGATGTAATGAGTTGGATTAAGGAGGCTAAATTTGATAGTGTGAATGTAGACTTAATTTATGGTTTACCCTATCAAACTCTTGATACTTTTCGGGAAACATTACACAAGACAATGACTTTAGATGCTGATAGAATTGTCGTGTTTAATTTTGCTTATGTGCCTTGGATTAAACCTGTGCAAAAAATGATTCCTCAAGACGCATTACCGGGAGCAGAAGAAAAGTTAGATATTCTCAAAATGACAATTGAGGAATTAACTAATAACGAGTACCTGTTTATTGGCATGGATCATTTTGCTAAAAATAATAACGAATTAGCGATCGCTCAACGTCATGGTACACTAAAACGTAATTTCCAAGGTTATACTACCCATGCAGAAACCGAATTATTTGGGTTTGGGGCTACATCTATTAGTATGTTAGAAGATGCCTATGCTCAAAACCACAAGGAATTAAAGGATTATTACAAAGCAGTTGCGAGTGGTGTAATTCCTACTAGTAAAGGTATTAAACTCACTCAAGATGACATTATTAGACGGGATGTAATTATGTCCATAATGTCTCACTTTCAACTAAATAAGTTAGAAATTGAACAGAAGTATCATATCAATTTTGATAGATATTTCTCCTATGAACTCAAAGAATTAGCACCTCTACAAGCTGATGGATTAGTAAATGTCTTAGCTGATGAAATCCATATTACTGATATTGGCAGATTGCTAGTTAGAAATATTGCGGTTGTTTTCGATACTCATACAAGAACTAGAGAGACAAAATTCTCTCGTTCTATTTAATTAGAATTGCTATGCAATACTACTCGGTTAAGACTAAAAAACGTTATATGGTAGGTTGGGTTAACGCAAAGAAACTCAACATTATTAAGGATTTTGTTGGGTCTTGCTGTGGCTGAAACCAACCTACATTTTATTAACCGAGCAGTATTGAATTGGTATGTAGTGATAATTTATGAAGAGAACAAAACTACATACCTTTTGATTTATATAGTTTATGTCATTAGATAGAAATAAATAATATGAAGCCTTGATAAATTTGACATAACTTGAGTCAAATTTTTGAGGACATCCATGAATATTATTACTTGGATAATTTTAGGACTATTAGCTGGTGTAATTGCCAAATCAATCTATCCTGGTTATCAAGGTGGGGGGATGATATCCACCATGATATTAGGTATTGTTGGTGCTTTTATCGGTGGAACTTTATTTACTCTCATTCGTACAGGGACCTTACAACTTACATCCGCATCTTTAAGTATTCCTGGAGTAGTAGTGGCAGTTATAGGGGCAATTATTGCGATTTATTTATGGGGGTTATGGCAAAGAAGCAGCAGAGTATAACTTAAGTAGTCGGACAAAATTAAATTCACTCGTTCAGAGAGGGAACAGGGAACAGGGAACAGAAAAATCAATTGTGTAATTAATTCTGTCCCATTACTTAACAATAGTTAGGATGATAAATTTTGTTTTTTTAGGTGAAAGTTTGCAGGAGCTAAAATTATGTTTTTTCACAAAAAAGAATCAATTCACCCTGTCAAAGTTGAGTGAACGTCTTTTTGGTAATATCCAACCAGATGAAACTGTCTGCTAAGGGACTTCCAAATAAAAAAATACTCAACCACCTAACGCAAAAATCTCTCAAACCCTTATTCCTCTGTGTCCTCTGCGCCTCTGTGGTTCGTTAATCAGGATAATTTATTTCTTGGAAGTCCCTAAATAAAAATTTTATTGTCAGAATCAGGATTTAAGGATTTACAGGATTTATTAATCATCAAGCATCCTTAATCCTGATTATCCTGATATGGCTACGGTATCAGACATTTTTATGGTTCTACAGACTTTGCTATTACCCCTAATTGTAAACCTGGGGGAAAGCTCCCTTCTTCCTTAATTCGTTTAATTTCCGCAGCAGTAATTGGCAAATTTAACTTTTGTGCTAATGCTTGGACAATATCCCCTCTATCAATGACACCAGCAACAGCATCCGCAGGAGAAAGAACAGTAATTTGAGATAGTTGTTCGGTTTCTAATTTCCTAATTACCTCAGCCAAAGAAGTGGATTCAATCACAGTGGGAATTGTCGTCAAAGGATGAACAATAGTTTGTAAAGTTTGAGTTTCCCATTCACTTCTTTGCGTTGTCCGCAAATCATTAATATTAACTAAACCCCGATAACGACCATCAGCAGCCGCAAAATAAACTTGCGGTGCAGTAGTTTCTAAAAGATATAAATCAGCAAATTCTCGCAATGTTTGATTGGCATCAACTACCCGAAAATTACGAGTCATGCCATCGGCTGCTACTAACTTGAGTAAGGTTTCTTGTAATGTGGTGACACGGTCATAACTGTTAGCATTACGCACTGCAAACCAGCCGATCAAAACCATCCATAAACCCGTGATAAATTCTCTGGTAAAGAAGTCAATAGCAAAACCCAAAGCGATCGCACCATAACCTAAAATTTGTCCGGCTCTTGCAGCCCAGTGTACCGCTTGAAAGCGATCGCCTGTAACTTTCCACAAAGCCGCTTTTAATACCTGTCCCCCATCCAAAGGCAAACCAGGAATTAAATTAAATAAAGCCACCACCAAGTTAATCCTCGATAAATCTCCCGTCATTTCATTTAAGGGGTTACTATCAGGAATCAAACTTGAACCTAGACGCAGTAAGAAAAATAGAATCACACTTACCGCAGGACCAGCGATCGCCACCTGAAAAGCCTGACCAGGAGTTTTTGACTCCTCCTCAATTGCCGCCACCCCCCCAAACAAAAACAAAGTAATTGAATTCACCTTAATACCTTGGGATTGTGCCACCAAGCTATGTCCCAACTCATGTAGCAGCACCGAAGCAAATAACAGCAGTGCCATCATCAAACCAGCACTCCAACCCGCAATAGCCCCCCATTGCTGATAAGCTAACCCAAAATTCAGAGTTGTTAGCCCCAAAATCACAAACCATAAGGGGTCTAAAAATAAAGGAATGCCAAATAAAGAACCTATTTGCCAATTTGTTTGCATTATTAGATATTTCCAGAAATTCTTTTATAGAGAGAAATGTATGTATAACTCTAGGATAGACAATTTTAAATAGCATAGATCCCCGACTTCTCCAAGAAGTCGGGGATCTGGAATTTGTTAATCCAACTTACAAACGACCAATATTAGTCAGTCCTAACACAATACCAATACCAATTACATGACCAAAAGCCATTGCTCCAATGAATCCTGGTACACTTACAGGCAATACAGGCATCGCAGGTCCAACTTTAGCAGATTTCAGTGCAAAAGTAAATAATAATACAACTGCGCTGCTGGCACTGATAATGATACCGACTGTAGGACTCCACACTGGTGTAACAGGAACGGATGCTGCGGCTAATAAAATTGATGACATGAAATTGTTTTCTCCTAAATGAAAAAATGAATATAGTCCTACAGAATTATAAAATTACCCAGGACAAAGCAAAAGTTTTTAACTTGAATTAAGATACTTTTGTGATTATTTGTAACTTTTCTGATAGAAATGCGGGTTAAAATTTGCGGTATTACTCAACCAGAGCAGTCTCTAGCTATAGCTGCCTTGGGTGCAACAGCACTAGGATTTATCTGTGTTCCCACTTCTCCTCGTTACGTTACCATAGCCCAAATTCAGGCAGCCATAGCTGCACTGGCTGAAGGCAACGCCCCGATTTCCAAAAATATTGATAAAATCGGCGTTTTTGCTAACACTACTATTTCTGAAATTAGTCAAATAGTTAAAAAGTCTGGTTTAACCGGTGTCCAGCTACATGGAGACGAAACACCAGAATTTTGCCAGCAATTACGTCAATCCCTACCCCAAGTGGAAATTATCAAAGCCTTGCGAGTCCGCAGTTTAGAGCATCTACAAACCACCATACATTACACCGATTATGTAGATACTCTACTACTTGATGCTTACCATCCCCAACAGCTAGGAGGAACAGGACAAACCTTAGATTGGCATCAACTAAATCAGCAATTTAGCCCTGGTCTTCCTTGGTTCTTAGCCGGAGGACTCACACCAGATAATATTTTGACTGCTTTAAGTCAAATTAAACCCAATGGTATTGATCTATCTAGTGGTGTCGAACACTCACCAGGTAACAAAGATTTAGATAAAGTAGCCCTATTGTTTCAAAAGTTAGAGAATTGGTAATTGGTAATTGGTAATTGGCAATAGGCAATAGGCAATAGGCAATAGGCAATAGGCAATAGGTAATAGGTAATAGGTAATAGGTAATAGGCAATAGGCAATAGGCAATAGGCAATAGGCAATAGGCAATAGAAAGATAAATAATCTCCCTGCCACCTACTCCCCCTACTC
>NZ_LJOU01000065.1:0-35783 GCF_001672085.1 Anabaena sp. AL93
CCCCCACTCCCCCCACTCCCCTATTAGGGTATTTCCTCCTTTGGCTGTGAGGCTGATTTGATTTCTGGTATTTCTAAGAATTTTTTGGTGTCTGCAAGTAGGCGATCGCCCCATAGGTTTTCTTTGAGAAAATCTAAATTGGCATAACGGGAATCTATGCGGAGTGCGGATACTCCCATTTCTAAACTTTTTTGTTTATCGCCCTGATTATAGGATGCTACGGCTAAAGCGAGTAAAGGTTCTGCGGCTTTTTTGTCAATACTAACTGCTGTTTGCCATTGCTGAATTGCGCCCGGAATGTCGCCTTGCTCGTATTTGATTAAACCAATATTGTTAATTGCTGGCCAAAACTTTTTATCTTGGTTAACTGCTAAATTAAATTGAGCGATCGCATCTGGGAATTTCTGTAACATAAAGTAAGCATTACCCAAATCAAACAAACCCCCGGAATAATTGGGTTTTAATTTCAAACCCGCTTGATAATGGCTAATAGCTCCTTGGTAATCTTTTTTTTGAAATTTGGCTGAACCCAATGCAAACAGCACTTCAGGATTTTTAGGATTGAGGGTTTGGGCTTTGTTCAAGGAGATGACAGCTTGATCAAGGTCTCGATTTTGTAAATGTAAACTTCCCAGTAACCACCATACTTTGTCATTCTGTGGGGCTAATTTCGCCGCCAATTGCGCTCTAAGTAAAGCTGTTTCAACTTGCTGAAACTGAGCTAATTGAGCCGCTTCCTGGGCTAAATTCAAGCCCTGTTTCTCTAACTGAGCATTATCAACTTGCACTGTATGCGGAATGAATGCCTGAGCATGGGCAGCTTTTGGCAAACTCCATAAACTGATTGCCACTAAAAGCGAAATTAACCGAATATATTTTGGCACACTACCACCTTCTAGTCCGAATATTGGAATCTTATCGCTAACGCTTTCGCTTAAGATAGCTTAACAAAATCAGATAGGATGGTCATTAGTCATTAGTCATTAGTCAGTGGTCAGTGGTCAGTGGTCATTGGTCAGTGGTCATTGGTCAGTGGTCATTGGTCAGTGGTCATTGGTCATTGGGTAATTTTATTCTTCGTTCTTCCTCCTAACTCCGAACTCCGAACTCCTAACTCCGAACTCCTAACTCCGAACTCCTAACTCCTAACTCCTAACTCCTAACTCCTGACTCCTGACTTCTGACTCCTAACTCCTAACTCCTAACTCCTAACTCCTGAACTCCTGACTCCTGGGACAAAATTGGCAGAATAACGGTGAAAGTAGTACCTTCGCCTAGATTGCTAGTTACTTGAATTTGTCCTTGATGATGCTCGATAATGGCTTGAGCGATCGCTAATCCTAATCCTGAACCAGTAGTTGTGGCTGTAGCGGTTTTCCCACCTCTATGAGTTCGTGCCGGATCAACTCGATAAAAGCGGTCAAATAATTTTGGTAGCGCGTCCGCAGGAATACCAGTGCCAGTATCACTAACTTTTATTTGTAAATGAGAATTAGTGTAACGCCTTCCTGTAACTCGATTTATCCCCTCTATTCTTTCTAACTCCACTTTTATGACTCCTTGAGGTGGAGTATATTGCAAAGCATTACCAATCAAATTTGTAAATAACCTGACTAATTGCTCCCAATTCCCCCTGAGAGTAAACCAATTTTCTAGTAATTCAGGATTAACTTTTGTCAACGCAGAATCAACTAAATTCAAAACCAGATTAATTTGTTTTTCTCTAGCTACCAGTTGTTGTTCTTCTACAACTTCCATTAATAAAGCATCAAGAGGACAAGATGAAAATAAATCCGTGCTAATACCACTATCTTGTCTAGCCAAAAATAGCAAATCGTTAACTAACTTCCCCAATCTTTGAGTAAGTCGTTCTACTACCTTTAATTGTTGTTTATATTCAACCGTATTTTTTTCTTCTTCCCCTGCATCCAAATCAGCCAAAGCAATTTGAACATTAGTTTGAATTAAAGCAATCGGACTTCTTAATTCATGAGAAGCATCAGCAGTAAATTGTTTTAGGCGTTGATAAGATTCTCGCACAGGTTCCATCGCCTTACCCGATAAAAACCAACCACTAGCCGCCACTGACAATAGCATTAAACTAATACCTAAAGCCAAATCAAAAATTAATTCCCGGCTAGGTTTCGTCACCTCAAACCAAGGATGACTAACTCGTAAATATCCTAAAACTTGTCTTCCTTTTTCTATCCTTTTCGTAACTTGTCTAAATAACTGTGCAGATTCTCCCCATCCTCCCATGCCCTCTATTCGCACAGTTTCACCTGTATGATGAGTATGAATAGGAATATCTAATATTTCCGAAAAAGTTGACCATAATAATTCACCATTAGAACTAAACCACTCTAAATCAATCCGATCATCTTCGGCACTTTCAGCATTATTAGGAAAACTAGCTTCTACATTTATTCGCAGTTGATTTGGGTGAAAATTTATCGGTTCAATTACCAAAGAGCGCTCGACAACTTCCACCACATGATATAGTGTATCGTCAATGCGCTCAACCAATGTACTACGAACATATAAATATACTCCACTAGCAAATAATAATAGTAAAATTGCCGTTATAGCCGTGTACCAAATTGCCAACCGGCGACGAGTAGCTTGAAACAGATAAATAGACATAAAATGAATAAATTGATAACCTGTCACTTCGTTCTCTTGTATGGTTGCCAGCCTCGCTAAAATTTGCTTTCCTTCCTGCCCATTACGCCGGATAAAGCTGAGGTTATCTGCTTGCAGCAGCGCTTCGCTATCGGTGTCAAGAATATACATGAGATTAAGCTATTCAGCAGAGTTACGCCATTCTTTCCCTAACTTAACTACTTCCTCAAAGTGAGGATCGTTTTCAAAGCTACCAGCAATTTTCAGCCACCAAGGAGTTTTGTTAGGAACTAATACAGATAGCATTTGTCTCATTTGTGCTAATTCTGTTTCTAAGGTTGCAACTCGTGACTCAAGTTGTTGAGATTGGTCTTCAATTTGTTGGGAGATCATATACAGCAGTTGCAGGTTGAATGCAATACAATTAAGGGCGCAGACCCTGCGCCCCTACAGGATTGGCGATGAAACTTTGTACCTCATAACAGCAGGAAGTGCTGTAAATTTTTAGCAAGATAGTGTTATACGGCTATTTTAACAATATCTCTAAGATCGGCAATTCTTCCACTCAATATAGTAAGTAGTGATACAGAATTAATTACACAATGTCATTGCGTAAGCGTTGCGTTAGCCATATGGAACGAAGTGAAATGAAGCAATCGCAAGGGTTGTGATTGCTTCCCTTCGCTCGCAATGACTGTAAATATTTTTGTCCAATTACTTATGAGCCTAAGTACCTCCGGTGAGTGAGTACGCGAGTTCACTACAGAAAAATTGGAAACTCAGTTATTTATTATACTAAAAACGGTTGAGACATGGACTTTTGTAAAATCACGAAAACCACAGATTTGTAGGGGTTTAGCACTGCTCATTGGTGTCAACTTAGGCTACAAATAGCTTATTTGTTTAGCATCCAAACCCGCCCGGAACTTAAGTTCCGGTCTAATAGCCAAAGTAAACTGAAGTTTACTAAAGAATTTAAAAATTTTACGGTTATTTAGTCATCTTGAGATGACTTTTGCTATTAGACTGGGAATTAATTCCCAGTTGGGTTGTCGGTTTTGCGTTAAGTTGACACCTATGATCACTGCTAAACCCAAAGAACCTCATCCTCTGGAGGATAGTCGACGAGAACGCATCTTCAAGGGTTTTCGGCATCTACTTTATAAAATAAGCTGAATAAGTAGTCGGACAAAATTAAATTCACTCGTTGAGAGAGGGAACTCTTAACTGGGAACAGGGAACAGAAAAATCAATTGTGTAATTAATTCTGTCCCATTACTTATGATTTCATAATTCCCATCCTTGCTTGATGTTATTCAATCAGTCACTCGGTTTTGATTAAAACACTGAAACTGAGAAATTTTATCTAAAAATAATTATTTTTTTATACATAAGAATATCAAATTGCCAACTTAATCAGGTTTCTAGATCAAGAAGTGTAAAAATCTATGCAGTAGCAATTAAGATATTGATATTCACGCTCTATAGACGATGTCTACCTATCTCTAGGTGATTATGGCGAAACCAAAAAAAAATTCTGCTTCCATGAATTTGAGTGATCCACAATACTACATCAACCGTGAGTTAAGTTGGCTAGAATTTAATAGTCGGGTCTTACATGAGGCTTGTGATCCCAGAACTCCTCTATTGGAAAGGCTGAAATTTTTAGCCATTTTTAGTTCCAATTTGGATGAGTTCTTTATGGTACGAGTGGCAGGTTTAAAGCAACAGGTAGAAGCCACTGTTAATTTATTAACTCCTGATGGCCGGACACCACAGAAACAACTAGATGATATTCGTTTGCATTTGAATCCCCAACTCAAAAAGCACAATGCGGAATTTGAGGAAGTGCTGCGACCACTGTTAGTCCAGCAGGGAATCTATATTCTGGATTACATAGAATTGAATCCCAAACAGCGAAGTTATCTAGATAACTATTTTGAAGAGCAGATTTTTCCAGTTCTGACTCCTCTTGCTGTTGATCCTAGTCATCCCTTTCCTCACATTTCTAATCTCAGTTTAAATCTAGCAGTGGTGGTCAAAAATCCTGATACAGAAGAGGAGTTTTTTGCCAGAGTTAAAGTTCCTCAAGTCTTACCAAGATTTTTGCCATTACCCCTAGAGTTGAGAGTTCAAGACAATGGGAAAATTGCTAACTGGTCAGGGATTCCCTTAGAACAAGCGATCGCTCATAACCTAGAATCTCTCTTTCCAGGCATGAGTATCCAAGAATATCACCCATTCCGCATTACCCGCGACGCTGATCTAGAATTAGAGGAAGATGAAGCCGACGACCTGTTATTAGCCATTGAACAGGAACTTCGCAAACGCCGCATGGGGGGGAATACCGTCAGGTTAGAAATTCGCTCCCAAACCCCTGCATCAGTGCGTTCCCGTCTCTTAGAAGATTTACGACTCACCAACAGCGACATTTATGAAGTTGATGGTCTGTTGGCACTGCGGGATTTAATGTACTTTCTGGCACTACCACTACCAGAACTTAAAGATCCCCCCCGTCAATCCGTCGTTCCTTCCCGCTTACAACGGCTCAGAGAACCCTGTATTGATACTGACGTTCTTGAACAAGAAGAAGGAAAAGACTTCTTTTCCATAATTCGAGAAAAAGATTTGCTAGTTCATCATCCCTATCAATCTTTCTCCGGGACAGTAGTGCGCTTTATTACTAGTGCCGCCCATGATCCCAACGTCCTAGCCATCAAGATGACTCTCTACCGGACTTCTGGAGACTCACCCATAGTTAATGCTTTAATTGCAGCAGCAGAAAATGGTAAACAAGTTTCCGTATTAGTCGAATTAAAAGCCCGGTTTGATGAAGAGAATAACATTTATTGGGCAAGACGTTTAGAAAGAGTTGGTGTTCATGTTGTCTATGGTTTAGTCGGTTTGAAAACCCATAGCAAAATCGTCTTGGTAGTGCGACGAGAAAAAGACAGAATGCGCCGTTATGTACACATTGGGACTGGGAATTACAACCCCAAAACCGCACGACTCTATACAGATTTAGGCTTATTTAGTTGTCGAGAAGAATTAGGCGCAGATTTAACAGATGTGTTTAACTTCTTAACAGGCTACTCTCGCCAAAAATCCTATCGAGAAATTATGGTAGCGCCTGTGAATATGCGCGATCGCTTTCTCGAATTAATTAAACGCGAAATTGACAATGTGCAAAACGGATTTTCCGGTCGCATAGTCGCCAAAATGAACGCCCTAGTTGACCCACAAATAATTTCTGCCCTGTACGAAGCATCCCGCGCTGGAGTTCAAATTGATCTAATTATTCGGGGAATATGTTGTTTGCGTCCCGGACTACCAAATCTCAGCGACAACATTCGCGTTATCAGCATTATTGGCCGCTTTTTAGAACACTCCCGCATATATTACTTCTACAATCATAACCAAGAAGAAATATATATCGGCAGCGCAGATTGGATGCGGCGTAATTTAGATCGTCGCGTCGAAGTTATTACCCCCATCAAAGACCAAGAAATTGCCAAAGATTTACAAGAAATCTTAGGGATTATGTTAGCAGATAATCGTCATGTCTGGGAATTACAACCTGATGGCAATTATATCCAAAGATGCCCAGGTGATAACTGTCCAGAAGCCAATTCTCAAAAAACAATTATGTCTATGGCTTTACGTTCCGCCGGCATAAATTAGACTCTCAATAGTTGCAGCAAAAGTGAATCATCACCTCAAATTCTCATAGCGTAAGCATGGCTTAAGCATATCTGAATTTACATACCCTTTTGTCAATTCTTCATCTTTCCCTTGACTTAAGTAGGTTGGCGTTGAAAATTGTCGTTATAGCAAGGCAAGAGGCAAGAGGCAAGAGTAAAGAAGTTTTCAGTGATTTTACGTTTCTTTACACAGTTTGGTTTTATTGTGTTCACCTACTTACGTCACACTGCGCTATCACAAAAAGACCTTTTTATTCGGAGGGAACAGGAAAAACTCATGTTTAAAAACATGAGATTGAAATAATGACACTGTTTTTTTCGTGCTACGCATCTTTTAAAAACATCCTTTTTTTGACTGAGCTTTAAACTCAGCAAATGAGTGTTTCTTATTTGCTCCCTGTTCCCAGTTAAGAGTTCCCTTCTTTTGTAAACCCCAAATAACATATTTTAAACATAATGTCCGATCATTCTATGCCAGTTTCCTAATCGGTGCATCTACTACATCAGTGTTATGCAAAATTTGCATAAAATTCACCTTTTAGCCCCCAAAATTCACTCATCAGACAGAGTAAATTTAGAACTCGCATTCATAAACTATAGTCATACATATTTATTATCTTTTGGGAATGTTAATGTTGTCCAAAGAGCCTTCTAAATTGCGCCTTCTTGTAGTTGATGATCATGAACTCACTCGTTTAAGTCTGCAACTAATTTTTTCTATTCAAGAAAATATTCAAGTTGTTGGTTTAGCTAGTAATGGTCAAGAAGCTATAAACATGGTTAAATGCCATCAACCTCATGTGATTATTCTCGATTTACAAATGCCGATTATGGATGGTTGGTCAGCATCTAATTACATTAAAGCTATATCTCCAAATACTCAAATTTTGGCTTATTCCTCAATAGATGAATCATATTTTCATAACCATAAAATTAAATATCAATTTGATAAAGTTTGCACAAAAGATATTCCCACAAAAGAACTCATTACCTTAGTCAGAAAATTAGGCAACAAACTTGGGTATTCTTCATTTTTTGAAGAAAGATTGCACTCTGCTTAATCTTCCTTGTAGATTGGGTTAAGAGGATGTTTTAAAAGTTTTTAATGTATTAATAAACCCCTCTGCAAACCTCTTTAGTAGTCTGTCAACCCGAAAATGACGGGTGAAGGCAAGCAGGGGGAGAAGAGAGGCACTGAGGGCAAGGGAGGGAAGAACAGAAGTTTTTTCCGATCATTAAGTAATTGGACAAAAATATTTACAGTCATTGCGAGCGAAGGGAAGCAATCACAACCCTTGGAATTGCTTCATTTAACTTCGTTCCATATAGCTAACGCTACGCTAACGCTACGCTAACGCTACGCTAACGCAATGACATTGTGTAAGTAGGTTGGTGTTGAAAATTGTCGTTATGGCAAGGCAAAAGGCAAAAGGCAAGAGGCAAGAGTGAAGAGGGTTTGGGCGATTTTACATTTCTTTACACAGTTTGGTTTTATTGTGTTCACCTACTTAATTAATTCTGTCTCACTACTTACTCGTCAAAATAAATTTGACCAACTACTAGTACAAAACGGCGTAAATAAACCAACCATTCTAAATCCTCCAAAAGCCTATACTGTCTTCATTTTGACTTTTGACTTTTGACTTCCGCCTTGCGGTACTAGTAGATTCTGACCATGAAAAATTCAGAAAGTAGGGGCGCAGGGTCTGCGCCCAGAAACGATTCATTAATAACAGCATGAAATTTAGGCGTTGCTGATTAAGAGTATGATTTTATTTCACGCAGAGGCGCAGAGTCTCAGAGAGTAAGAGTTTCATTTTTTTGATTTTCCAATTTCATACCTCAATTCAGCAACGCCCAATTTGTCAAAGGTATTGTAATTATCGGCGTTGCTGAATTGGCGTATGATTTTTGGAGGTAGAGACGTTCCATGGAACGTCTCTACAAGAGTCTTGAACGTATGCAAAATTATTTTCATCCCTAAAATCAGCAACGCCTAATTATCAATTACCTTTTTTCCTGCCTAAATTGACATAACTAACAACTTAGGTTAATTATTTCTCGTTTCAGGAATAGTCCGTTTAAACTCATCAATTAAATCATCTAATTCTTCCAAAGCTTGATTCACATCAACTCTTAAAGTTCCTAGATTGGGTTGTTCCAATAAACTCAGCAACCGCTCACGTTTATCTTGAACAGTGCTAATTCGGTCTTTAATTGTCTGAATATCCATTTTTTTGCTTCCTATTTTGAAACACTTCAAATCTAAAGTTAACGCAAAAAGTAAAAATCTCCATATCCCCTTTCCCAATTTGTCACCAATTAGCGATGATAATAAAAGATGAAAATAAATTATACTAATCTCAAATTATGCTCGGCAGAATTTCTTTAGGAACACTTGGCTTAACAATAGGTACTATACTCACCATAACAGGTTTTGTTGCCTACTTTGTAGATAATGCCACCCTCAATCTAGTGGGATTTTTCTATGGATTTCCCCTATTACTGGGAGGTTTAGCCCTAAAAGCCAATGAACTTAAACCTGTACCTTTCAGCCAAACTAGCACACCATCCATCCTAGAACTCAGAAAGCAACAAGCAACAGTTACACAGACCAAAATCCGCAAAGACATCACCCGCAACTGTTATGGGCAAAAAGCTCATTTAGATGTAGCCCTAGCCTATCTAGGTTTAAGTCCCACCGATGACGCAAGACCAATAGTAACAGGTTTACGAGAAACCGAAATCAATGGCGCTTATACATTAATTCTAGAATTTGATTCACCACTAATCACCTTTGATACCTGGCAGCAAAAGCAGGAAAAAATGACTAAGTATTTTGGACCAGGTGTAGAAGTCAGTATTAAACAGCCTAGAGAGGACTATATTGAACTGTCCTTGATGAAAATTTAGCCCGACTGGGAATGAATTCCCAGTCTAATAGCAAAAGTCATCTGAAGATGACTAAACACTTAAAAAAGATCCTAGTCCGTTTTAACGGACTTCAGCTATTAGACAGGGAATTTATTCCCTGGCTGGCGGTTGTCTTAAACCTAGCTACTGGTAGAACTATCTTAGTATAGTATAAGCATCCCTAGAAATACCCACCATCTACCATGAGCCAATGCCTTAACCCCGCCTGTATTTATCAAAATCCCCAAGGTACTAACTTTTGTCAAGAATGCGGCGATAAAATCCTTTTAGATAATCGCTATCGTCCCATTAAATTTCTCGGTGAAGGTGGTTTTGGCAGAACATTTCGGTTCTTCGGTTATTTTTATGGAAAACCTGGTTCAAAATCATTGAAAGCCCTATTGTGTAGGCATTTCATTGAAAATATGGAAATAATTGTTTATAACCCTTGTCCCGTAAGGGTTTTGTTATCATCAATCCTCAATCACCATAAAAGAGACGCAAGAGCCAACATTTCAAGCAGTAGATGAAAAAAGATTAAATACACCCTGCGTTATCAAACAATTCTTACCCCAACAAGCAGGAAGCGCCGCATTACAAAAAGCCACCGAATTATTTCAACAAGAAGCCAAAAGACTGCAAGAACTAGGAAAACATCCCCAAATTCCAGACTTAGAAGCCTTCTTTTCTCAAGATAGTCGGCTTTATTTAGTCCAAGACTTTATTGATGGTCAAAACCTATTACAAGAATTTCAAAATCAAGGCACATTAAACGAACCGCAAATCAGAAATATCTTAATAGAATTATTACCTGTTTTACAATTTATCCATGATAACAAAGTCATTCATCGAGACATCAAACCAGAAAATATTATTAGAAGCAAAAACGGTAAATTATTCCTGATTGATTTTGGCGTTTCCAAAGAAACAAGCGGCAGTATTTTAACCAGAATTGGAACTAAAATAGGTACTCCTGGATATGCACCCCCAGAACAGTTTCGGGGTATGGCTTACCATAATAGTGATCTCTATAGTTTAGCTGTTACCTGCGTCCGATTATTGACAGGACATTTTCAAAAGTCCGATGGTTCAGATCAGTTGTTCGATACTAACAGAATGGAATGGCAATGGCGGAAATATGTTTCTTTAAGTCAGGAATTAATAGATGTATTAGAAACAATGTTACAGGATATTCCTGCTAAACGTTATCAATCAGCCACAGAAGTTTTAACTGCATTAGCAAATCAAAAAACAATAGTTATTCCCACCCCACCACCAGCAAATACGAACTTAAATATACATCCTCAATCATCATTTACCGAAGATTTGGGAAAAGGGATTAAGTTAGAAATGATAGCTATACCCGGAGGAACTTTTCTCATGGGTTCACCGGAAAATGAAGCGGAAAGAATTAGTTCGCAAAGTCCCCAACATCAAGTGACAGTTCCCAGTTTCTTTATGGGAAAATATCAATTGACACAGGCACAATATCAAGCGATCATGGGGAATAACCCCTCTTACTTCAAGGACAACAACCGCCCAGTTGAAAATGTCAGTTGGGACGATGCAGTTACATTCTGTCAAAAGCTTAGTCAAAAGACAGGAAAAAACTACAGATTGCCCAGTGAAGGTGAATGGGAGTATGCTTGTAGAGCCGGGACAAAAACGCCATTTTACTTTGGTGACAACATCACCACAGATTTAGTTAATTACGATGGCAATTATTCCTACAAGTCCTCACCAAAAGGCAAATATCGCCAACAAACCACAGATGTAGGAACTTTTCCCCCTAACGCTTTTGGTTTGTACGATATGCACGGCAATGTATATGAATGGTGTGAAGATGACTGGCATGATGATTATATAAACGCGCCTACAGATGGAAGTGCTTGGAATAGTCGAATCGGAAACCGTAAGCTGGTGCGCGGTGGTTCGTGGCACAGCGATCCTGTTACTTGCCGTTCTGCTTTTCGCGGCCACTGGAAGCTCGACGACAGCCGCTACCATGTTGGTTTTCGGGTTGTATGTAGTGGTGCGGCGAGGACTTTGTAGCTCTTTATACTCTTGCTCTTTTGCCCTCTACCCTTCTTTTTCTTTTCCCTTCTTAACGGTGAATTATCAGGTTATTATTCCTGATTCAGATTACCCAAAAACAACACCGCGATAAATTTCCGATATCGGTAAATCAACCCCAACAGACTCCAAAGAAATGGATTTTTCTAAATCATTAAAATCACTCAATAACCAACCTTGAGACTGTTTGCTATATTTTTCTATAAAAATTTCATCTTGTTCAACTAATAAATATTCACAAAAACTGCTAATTGAACGATACATCCGAAACTTGCTTTGTCGGTCATAATCAGCGGTTGAAGGTGATAATACTTCTACAATTAAAATGGGATTTAAAACTTCATCATTGCGGTTATCATTTAGTTGCGGTTCATCTGCAAAAACCATTACATCTGGATATACTCCGCGTTTATATTCAGGAATCCATAACCTCAAATCACTATTAATTGGCTCACATTTACTATCACGCAAAATAAACTTGAGAAATGCAAAAATATTGCCCCCTATACGACTATGATTGAGTGATCCTCCTGACATTGGCACAATTTCTCCATCACGATATTCACTGCGTTCTTCAGCTTTTTCTTCAATAGCGCGATATTCATCTAAACTATAACGACGCTCAACAGTAGTAATCATTATCTTGTAACCAATTATAATAAGCTTAGATCCCCGACTTCTCCAAGAAGCCAGGGATCTGGAAATCATCAATCATCACCAACAGCGTACTCAATCAATAGAGATAAACGCTGACGCAGAGTTTCCATTCCTAACCGCTGACTAGCAGAAATAAATACTGCTAAAGGAAACTCTTCCCTAGCTAAAGCTAGTGTTTCACTGCTAACCTGATCAATTTTATTAAAAGCCACTAGCGCAGGTCCTGGTGTAATTGGCATTTGCGCCAGTATATCCCGCACTGAGCGAATATGACTTAACCAAGCCGGATGAGATAAATCTACTAAATGCAATAAAGCATCCGCTTCTGTTACCTCCTCTAACGTTGCCCGAAAAGCATCCATTAAAGATGCAGGTAATTCATGAATAAACCCTACAGTATCCGTCATCAAAGTTTCCTGGGGTGCGCCGGTTTCCGCATGGGGAAGCATTAACCGCCGTGTTGTGGGGTCAAGGGTGGCAAACAATTGGTCAGCCGTGTATACTTCTGAGTTGGTGAGGGCGTTAAGTAAGGTAGATTTACCTGCATTAGTATAACCCACCAAAGCCACCGAAGGAACTTCTCGATGTTGTCGCCGTTGACGTAACCGGCAACGATGCGCTTGTAATTGATTAACTTCTTGTTGGAGTCGAGAAATGCGTTTTTGAATGGCTCGGCGTTCTGTTTCTAGTTTGGTTTCACCAGGTCCTCTTGTCCCAATACCACCCCCTAATCTGGACATGGATTGACCTCTACCAGCGAGTCGTGGCATCATATACTCTAACTGTGCCAATTCTACCTGTAATTTACCTGCACCAGATTGAGCGCGTTGGGCAAAAATATCTAAAATTACTTCGGTACGGTCAACTACCCTAACACCAATTTGCGCTTCTAAATTGCGAACTTGGGAGGGTGAAAGATCACGATCAAATACTACCAAGTTAGCACCCAGAGTTTGCGCTGTGAGAGCAGCTTCCTGGACTTTACCTTCACCAATCACTGTTTGGGGATGAATGCGCGATCGCTTTTGTTGTAATACCTGTAATACAGTACCACCAGCCGTATCCACTAAACGGGTCAATTCCACAATGATGTCCTGGAATTGTTGTGGATTAGTATTTTCCGTTAATACCCCAACAATTAGCACTCGATCATGATCAGCATCTACTTCTTGACCAACAAACTCCCGACTAAATTCCTCTTCTAAACCTTCCACTAAGTTGAGAAAATCCTGGTCGGCTAAAGCATCTAAACTCAGAGGCGGTGATACATGAGAATACATCACAGCATCGGAAATACTCATATCAGAAGATTGAGTCGTAACTAACTGTCTACTATTGGCTACCAGATGGGCTAAATACGCTTCTTTTACATACCCAGTTGAACCACCACCACGCTTTGTAAATCCCGCCCCAGTAATATTTAAAACTACTAAAGCATCCAATCTTTGTAAAGCCATTGCCGTCAAGGCTGCTTCATTTGGTGGTTCTGACTTAAGATTGGTGGATAAACAACGAATACCGCTGAGACGTTCTGCTCCGTAACGGGGCAGTTCTAGGGGCGGAATTTGAGTTTGACGCGGAGTACCGACACCAACCCGAATTACCTGTCCGCGACGATTAATGTAAACACAAACAGGTTGATTGATTTCCGTACTGACTGCTGCCAGACGTTGAGCAAAATCAGTTGTAGTAATACAATCACCTGATATCCGCTGGTGGTACAGCCGCTGGAGTTGTTTTAGCTGGCTGGACTTCAAACCTTGAACATTGCCAAAGATAGTCTCTATAGGCGTTTATGACCAGTTACCTGGTTCCCCCTGAATCCTTACACTGTCTATTTTACAACAGGGAACAGGGAACAGGGAACAGGGAACAGACAAGAGTTTTTTAATTCTTAATTTTGAATTTGTGAGTAGTTTTTATTTATAATGAGTGAAATTTCTAGACTCTCAAGCGATTATAGATTTATAATTAACGATTGTGAGTTTTTTCAAAAAACAGAAAAGTAATGAACGCCCAAGAGATTATCCGCTCAATTGAAGCGGAACAGATGAAATCTGATTTACCCGAAATCTATGTCGGTGATACAGTCAAAGTCGGAGTTAAAATTCAGGAAGGCACTAAGTTCCGTGTGCAACCTTACGAAGGTGTAGTTATAGCTAGACGCAATGGCGGCATCAACGAAACTATCACAGTCCGCAAAGTTTTCCAAGGTGTGGGTGTAGAACGAGTATTTTTGCTTCATTCTCCCCTAGTTGAAAGTATTAAAGTATTACGTCGTGGTAAAGTTAGACGTGCTAAACTGTACTACCTACGTAAACTGGTCGGTAAGGCAACCCGCATTAAACAAAGATTCGACCGCCCTTTGTGATTCTCAATGGTGAATTAATAGACGAAACCCAGTCTGCAAGCGGCATCCGCCGCTAACTTGCCAAAAGAAAAAAAATAGGTTACAATTAGAATCGAAATTGCGTTAAACTAAAAAAGTTCAACGCGATGACTGTAAAAAGAAAAGCTTGTGCGCTCTTAGTTCAGTTGGTAGAACGCAGGTCTCCAAAACCTGATGTCGGGGGTTCAAGTCCTCCAGGGCGCGCTCAAAAAGAAAAATATTGCCCGAAGCAATAACGTCACTGCCGAAACAGCGGAAAACGTCAATTATTTCGGGTATAATTTTTTTAAAATGTAGCTTTCTTATTGCGAGATCATTGAGACCGAAGCTGTAAACCTTAAAAATCACAAGGTTAGGCTACTTAAGAAACGGGGGTATAACGACTGTGGCCAAAAAAAATGAAGCAGAAATGCCAGAAACCGAAAATGGGTTTAACTTAAACAATTTTTTCCAGGGTACAAAGGAAGAACTTGAGAAAGTGATTTGGCCCAGTCGGAAACAGTTGGTAAGTGAATCAGCCGCTGTACTATTAATGGTTACACTCTCCGCATCTTTGATATATCTGGTCGATGGATTGTTCGCTTGGGCAGCAAAACAGGTGTTCTGATGACTTCTGCAACAGACGAACCACGCAACTCCGAGTTGCAGTTAGAGGAAACACTCTTAACAGCGATGAAAGAAGCACGCTGGTATGCAGTGCAAGTAGCCTCTGGCTGTGAGAAACGGGTAAAGACAAATTTAGAGCAACGTATCCAAACTTTTGATGTCGCTGACAAAATCATCCAAGTGGAAATTCCCCACACCCCAACGGTGAAAATCCGTAAGGATGGTAAGCGGTTACCTTCAGAAGAAAAGGTTTTCCCTGGTTATGTGCTAGTCCGAATGGTAATGAGTGATGATACATGGCAAGTGGTAAGAAACACCTCTCATGTGATTAACTTTGTGGGTGCAGAGCAAAAGCGTGGTAGCGGCAGAGGTCGTGGTCACGTTAAGCCAGTTCCCCTAAATCCTTCGGAAGTTGAACGCATATTCAAACAAGCCTTGGAACAAGAGCCAGTAGTCAAAATTGATATGGCTTCAGGTGATAAGATAGTTGTGCTTTCTGGTCCATTTAAGGATTTTGAAGGTGAGGTGATTGAAGTTTCCCCAGAAAGGAGTAAACTAAAAGCTCTACTCTCGATCTTTGGAAGAGATACACCAGTAGAATTGGAATTTAATCAGGTTAAAAAACAGAGCTAAATACAAATGGCGAAGAAAGTAGTAGCGGTCATTAAGTTGGCCCTGAATGCTGGGAAAGCCAACCCAGCACCGCCAGTTGGTCCTGCGTTGGGTCAACATGGTGTTAACATCATGATGTTCTGCAAAGAGTACAATGCCAAAACAGCAGACCAAGCTGGGATGGTCATACCTGTAGAAATTTCTGTTTATGAAGATAGAAGTTTTACATTTGTCCTCAAAACTCCACCAGCATCAGTGTTGATTCGCAAGGCAGCGAAGATTGAAAGAGGCTCAAATGAACCCAACAAAAAGAAAGTTGGTAGCATTAGCAGAACGCAATTACGCGAAATTGCTCAAACTAAACTTCCTGACCTCAACGCCAATGATATTGATGCAGCCATGAATATTGTGGAAGGAACTGCTAAAAACATGGGCGTAACAGTTACAGATTAGGTGACAGGGAACAGGTGACAGGTGACAGTAAATAAAAAAATAACCACTGACAACTGACAACTGACTAATAACAAAATCATATCGGGGGAGAAGTACAACTTCGAGATGACCCCAGGAGAAAAAAATGGCAAAAAAAGTATCACGCCGCTTACAGGCGTTGCTGGAAAAGGTAGAAGATAAGGATTATACACCCTTAGAAGCATTAGCTTTGTTAAAAGAAACGGCAACTGCTAAGTTTCCTGAAGCTGCTGAAGCTCATATCCGTTTAGGAATTGACCCTAAATATACAGACCAACAATTGCGGACAACGGTAGCACTACCCAAGGGAACAGGACAAATTATCCGGGTAGCAGTTATCGCCAGAGGTGAAAAAGTCACAGAAGCAACTAACGCTGGTGCTGACATTGCCGGTTCTGAAGAACTGATTGAAGATATTCAGAAAGGCATGATGGACTTTGATAAGCTGATTGCTACGCCGGATGTGATGCCACAGGTAGCAAAGCTGGGTAAATTATTAGGTCCACGTGGTTTGATGCCTTCACCCAAGGGGGGAACAGTGACATTTGATGTTGCTAGTGCGATCGCTGAGTTCAAAGCTGGTAAATTAGAATATCGGGCTGATCGAACTGGGATTGTCCATGTTATGTTTGGTAAGACTGCTTTTTCACCTGAAGATTTATTGATCAATCTGAAGGCATTACAAGAGTCAATTGACCGTAACCGTCCTTCAGGTGCTAAGGGTCGTTATTGGCGGTCATTGTACATATCCTCGACAATGGGACCATCAATTGCTATTGACATTAGCGCCCTACGAGAGTTAAAACTAACTGACGCTGCATAATTTGGTAATGGGTAATGGGTAATTGGTAATTGGTGATAGATGAATATAATCAGTAATGACCAATGACTAATCACTAATGACCAAAATTAAATAGATAAAGCCGGAGACAGCAGGTGCTAATAGCTTAATACCCTGCCGAGGTTGTAATTTTAACTATCTGAAGTTTGAACAGTAAAACTGTGACAACGACAGTATTAAAAATACCACTTTGAAACCCTGGCTAAGTTAGCTGGGGTTAATTGTTTTCGGTAAGTCAGCAAAAAGGTGACAGGTGACGGACAACTGGGCGCAGGCCCTGCGCCCCTACTTAGAACTGACAACTAACAACTGACCACTGACAACTGACATTGGAGGTGAGATAAGTATGGGAAGAACGTTAGAAAACAAGAAAGAGATAGTAGCTGATCTCAAAGAAAGTTTGAGTGTGTCAACTTTAGCACTGGTAATTGATTATCAGGGGCTAACTGTTGCTGAAATCACCGATTTGCGTCGGCAACTCCGTCCTAGTGGTGCTATCTGTAAGGTGACAAAAAACACCTTTATGGGCATTGCGATTAAGGATCAGGAACAATGGCAGCCAATGTCAGAATTACTGAATGGTTCTTCTGCATTTCTGCTAGTTAAAGAAGATTTATCTGCGATTAAAGCTTACCAAGCATTCCAAAAAGCCACCAAGAAAACAGAAATTCGCGGTGGTGTGATGGAAGGTCGTGTCCTGAGTGAAGCTGATGTCAAGGCTCTAGGAGACTTGCCTTCTAAGGAACAACTCATGGCTCAAATTGCTGGAGCTATCAACGGTGTGGCTACCAAGCTGGCTGTTGGTATCAACGAAGTTCCAAGTTCCTTGGCTCGCGCTTTAAAAGCTGTTGCTGAAAAAGAAAATGGCGACAGTTCTGAAAGTGCTTCTGAGTCAGCGGTAGTTAGTGAAGATTAATCACTGACAAGTAACAATTAACCCTCACGGGTTTTTTCAACTGAAAAATCAAAAATTCTTTAGGAGTTATATCCATGTCTGCTGCAACCGAACAAATTTTAGACCAATTGAAATCTTTGACTTTATTAGAAGCTTCTGAATTGGTTAAGCAAATCGAAGAAGCTTTTGGTGTTAGTGCTGCTGCTACTGGTGGTGGTATGATGATGATGGCTGCTCCTGGTGCTGCTCCTGCTGAAGCAGTAGAAGAGAAGACTGAATTTGATGCAATTTTGGATTCTGTACCTGCCGATAAGAAGATTGCCGTCTTGAAAATCGTTCGTGAAATCACCGGTCTAGGTCTGAAAGAAGCTAAGGACTTGGTAGAAGCTGCTCCTAAAGCTGTTAAGGAAGCTGTAACTAAGGACGCTGCTGAAGATATTAAGAAGCGGATTGAAGAAGCTGGTGGTAAGGTAACAGTTAAGTAATTGTTATTAGGTGATTGGTAATGGGTAATTGGTAATTGGGAAGAGTTTTTTACCCATTACCTGTTACCCATTAACGTAAGTTACTAGTTAGAGAAATTGTCAGAATCAGGATGTACAGGATGAGAACTGGAATTTTATCACCTATTACCAATTACTTATTACCAACCTCAACTAGTAGTCTGTCAAATAAATTTTGACGGATAAAGAAGAAGTGAACCACGTTCGCGGAGCGTGCCGTAGGCATTAGGACGCAAAGAGCGCGAAGAAAGAAGAAGAAAGAAGGAAGAGGAAAAATTTATTTACCCGTCAATTAGTTTTTGACATTGAGTTATTACTCAATTATTATTTTTTCAAAACTGGCATTAAATATTGTGTGAGTGTAAAGGCATCCACTCCTAATTCTGTTCTTGCTTGTGCGGCTAAAATTCCGGCTTGGGAATGCCACCAAGCGGCAGTTGCGACTATATCTTCTATAAAAATTTCTTTATTCATAATTTGCGCTAATAGTCCACCTAATAAACCAGTCAATACATCACCACTGCCTCCACGAGCTAAGGCTGGGGTACTTTCAGGATTTATCCAAACATTACCTTGGGGATTAGATATGGCTGTTCTTGCCCCTTTTAATAGGACTATAGCACCACTTTCTTGGGCTGCTGTTTGGATGGCTTTGATTCGGTCTGTGTGGTCAATATTCGGAAATAACCGCTTAAATTCTCCTGTATGAGGTGTGAGGACGGTGGCTGATTTTCGCTGTTTTAGGGTGGGGATAGTGCCTATTTGTGCCAAAATATTTAAGGCATCAGCATCAAGGATTAGGGGACATTCACATTTAATTATTTCGGGAATAATAGATATATTGTCTTTGGTTAAACCGGGTCCACAAGCGATCGCAGTAAATGAGTTTAAATCTATATTTTCTGGTAATTGTACACTAGCGATCGCTCCTGTTTCTGTTTCAGGACAACCAATAATTAAGGCTTCTGGTAACTGGGAAACTAACAACATTTTTAAGGATTCTGGGACAGCAATGGATAGCATTCCCACACCGGAAGCTCGCGCACCCAAACCTGTTAAAATCGCTCCACCGGCATAACGTCGAGAACCACAAATTAATAATAAATGTCCTTGTTTGTATTTGTGAGTAATTAGGGGACGAGGTAAAGGTAAGGTGGATAATGCCGTTGTTTGTGTAATCCGTTTGATTTTGGGAATGTCGCCGATCACAGCATGAATATCTGCGAGGGGAATATCAAAATCAATTAATTCGGCTTTACCAACATAAGGTAATGCTTGTTCTTGCAATAAACCTTGTTTCCATAAACCCAGGCAAAATGTATGAGTTGCTTGAATTGCTGTTCCTAAAACTTCCCCTGTATCTGTATGTAAACCTGAAGGTATATCAATACTAATAATGGGTTGATTTTTGTTATTAAAATAATTAACTGCCGCAGCGATAGAATCAGCAATTTCTCTTTCTAAACCAAAGCCAAATAAACCATCAATTAAAAAATCATAACTTGGTAATTGGGAAATTTCTTGATAACAGGGGATTTTTAAACTTTGTGTATATTGGAAATGTTGAGAAGTTAATTCTTTTAATTTAGAAAAAGGTTGATAAATCCAAACTTGATAACCGCGAAAATGCAATTCACGAGCTACTACTAAGGCATCTCCTCCATTATGACCAGGTCCAACTAAAATTCCTACACATTTTCCTGGGGAAATAATAGCCTGTAAGCGTTGGCAAATTAGTCCTCCTACTTTTTCCATTAAAGCAGCTACAGGCATTCCTGCTGTAAATATTCTGGCTTCAATCTGCCGCATTTGGGTTGCGGTAACAACAAATTGTTCTTTAGTCATTGGTCATTTGTTAGTTGTCATTTTTCATAAAAAGTCTGAACTATGATTTGTTTGATTATTTTGATGAAGATAATTAATTTATCGGTTAAGGAAACTAATCATCTTCATCACAAAAATCATAGTTCAGACTTATTTGCCATAATAGACTCTGGCATTGCCGTAACCTGAATTTTTCAAATAGTTATTCCATTGTTCCGCTTCCAAGCGATCGCTAAGTGGTCCTACAGCTATGTGCGATCCCAATGGCTGACTTCTCCTAAATACATTAATACTAATACTAACTTTTTGGCGAATTTCTGTCCCTAAAGAAATTAATCTATTAGAATTACTGGGAATAACTACATAATATGAATTTCTGTTTTCTTGTTGGGGATTTAATTCTATATTATCAGAATTAACAATTTTTGCGCCAGGAATACCATTCGATTCCAATTCTTTTACTCGTCGTTGAGCATTAGCTTGTCCATTAAAAACGCCAGATTGGATAACCTCACGTCCATTATAATTGCGAATATAGGCATTAGTTTCAATTTGCCGAACTCGCTGTAAGACTTGAGAATTATTACTGTCAACATAAACAAAATATCGATCAAATCCTTGATTATATTGACTATATTGTATACCTTGAGATTGATATAATTTGACTGATGGTAACTGCGATAATGGCTGCTGGTCAATGGATATTTCTTGGGGGTATGGAAGTGTTCCTTGAGCTAATATGGGAATATTATTAGGTATTTGAGCTTGAACCCAACTATATTCACTGAGAAACATCCAACTTCCACTTATCAGTAAAGAAAATACGGGTAAAGAGGTAAAACGACAAACTCTTAAAATAGGCATATTTGTTACCAGTTTTTGCAAAAGTTTTGAGTTTAATTCCAATGCGATAGAATAATTTAAAAGAGCATTAAAGCGGTGAGATTACTCATGAATTTATTGATTTTTAGTAGCCAATTGTTCCGTCAGGCATGATTGCTTTAAACAAATTTGCACCTGTGAGATTTGTCGTACTAATTTCTGCTCCGAGTAGATTTACCTTGGTTAAATTAGCATCGGTAAAGTCCGTCATTGCTAAACAAGCATATACTAATTCTGCTTCAGTTAGATCAGCTTCGCGGAGATTAGCTCGACTAAAGTTAACTTTACTCAGTCTAGCAAAACTGAGGTTTGCTTGGTTTAGCTTGGCTTTGATTAGGATAGCTTCTGGCATGATTGCACCCTGCAAGTTAGCACCTATTAATTCTGCTTCAGTCAAATTCGCTTTTGCCAGTCTAGCATTTGTCAGATTAGCGCCATTCAAATTACAGCCTTCTAGATTAGTCTCAGTTAAAGTGGTATTTTGTAAGATAGCTCCGCTCAGGTTAGCACCACTCAAATCTACGCTACGCAGCGTGGCTTCACTTAAATTAGCACCACTTAGATTTACCTTAGCTAAGTTTGCACCGGTTAAATTAGCACTGCGTAAGTCAGCTTTATGGAGGTTAGCACCCAAGAGATTAGCATAATAGGCTCTTTTTTCTTCTCGCAGGTTAGCACCGCGAAGACAAGCGCCTGTAAGGTTAGCACCACTCAAATCAGCACCGCGCAAATCAGCACCCATTAAGTTAGCATCTAGTAGATGTGCCAAAGTTAAATTAGCATTACGCAAATCAGCCCCCTGCAACGTTGCACCATGCAAGTCAGCATCATGTAAGTTGGCATTCTGTAACTGTGCTTGAGTTAGGTTTACACCACGAAGATTTGCACAAATTAGATTGGCATTATTGAGAATAGCTTGACTTAGATAGCTAAAAGTTAGGATAGAGTTACGCAAATTTGCCTGATTTAAATTTATACCAATTAAATCTGCATCAAATAGATTTATGTTATTTAAGTTTGCGTTGATAAATTTTGTTTCTCCATTTGCATATCGGTTCAGAAGTTCTTTGGCATCCATAATAGATATCTCTCAATTATTGTGATAAAGGTTTCCAAAATCAAAAATAGGTTTGATTTTTTGTGATTGAGTATATTTCAAGTATGCGGTATTGTAATTTGACAGGTATTACTGTCATTGTCATCATAATCATCTAAATCATCAGATTGAGTGTGTACAGGTTGATAATTAGGATTAGTAGGTGGTTTAGTTCTTTCAGGTAAATAACTGTTAGGCGGTTTATGTGACTTGGTATCAACTAGCATATTACCATACAAGGTACGCATGACCCTGATGATTACACCAGATGCTTGATTATTTTTATCTAGGTTCCCTAAAGAGATAACTGTACTGTTAATTTTAGATTCAAGTTCTCCGATAGTTGGACAAGAATCAAATAATTTCTGCAATAAACTATCCAGTTCTTCAGATTTTAGTTTCAACCAGTCTTCTTCATTGAAAGTAAATTTTTTATTAAGTGCGGAAAATAAAATTATTTTTGCCCTTAATGGGCTAGTATATCTCATCAAGTTTTGCCGCAAATCAAATTGATCATATTGAGATTTTGTTGAAATGCTTGAAGATACAGTTGATGGATTTAATGATGTTTTCTCACTATGATTAAATATAGGAAAATTTTGGTCAGATTGATTTAATATTATGCCTGTATCTTCTTCGTTAACTTGATTTAATATTATTCCTGTCTGCTCATCAGAGGTTGGATATAATTTTTGTAATTCTTTGATAATGATACTGGCAATTATAGAATATTGTTTTGGTTTACTAAGACTTTTAACAGCAATAGATAAATTTGCGGTTAAGTGATTTATTGTGGGATTTAAACTAGATAATTCTTGAATTAATTCTTCTAATTTAAATCTATCTAGGGTATCTTGATCATTTTCCCACTCATTTTTACAAGCGAAGAATATTAATTTCTTAATTCGTTTTGAGTTTTCATGCTGTTCTAAGAAGTTCACTATTTCATCAAAACTAGATAGGGACATAATCGGGATATCTCCAGTACAAGTATTCAATAGCAGGAACAGTTATAAATTATAGCTGTACTAGCACACTGTTGGATAGTAAAAGTTTTGTATAGGGTTAAAAAAAGAGGTCAAGCATGAGTAGATACAGCGGTTTACGCTCTTATGAGGTACATCTTAGCCCCCTCATCGCTTGCGGGGAGGGGGTTGGGGGTGGGCTTCTTGTACCTCATAACATCGGGAAGTGTTGTAGATAAAAATGAAAGGGAAAAGTCTATAAAATTTCACTATTTATCATTTAGCGATTTAATAAAATTCAATTTTATACTCTTATTTTTAGCCAATCAATATTTTTATTTAAATAAATTCTCCTAACCAAGTATGATTTTCAATCATGCAAGTGCTATAGCATCATGATTAATTAACTCTACCACTACCGATAAAGTACAAAAGTGCCATCCGCACTGCTACACCGCTAGTTACCTGAGATTGAATTAAGCTAAATTCGGGATCATCCATTAAATCAGAACTAATTTCTACACCCCGATTTACTGGACCTGGATGTAATACTTTAACGTTAGGTTGACAAAGTTTTAACTTGGTGCGAGTAATGCCGAATAGTTGATGATATTCTCGTAAACTAGGTAATAAATGGGCTGTCATCCGTTCTTTTTGTAACCGCAATGTCATCACAAAATCAGCATTTTCTAAAGCTGGTTCTAGTTGCCAATGGGTAAATAATCGGCTAGATTCTGCTGGACATCCTAAATATTCTGCAAAGAATTTAGGTAATAATGTGGGAGGTGCGGCCAGGTGAACTTCGGCACCACTAGCGATGAGACTCCAAATATTAGAACGGGCTACGCGAGAATGTAAGATATCGCCGACAATAGCAATTTTTTTACCTTGCAATGATTCAATTTTGGGTTGTGCAGGGTCAATTAAACTACAAATTGTGAATAAATCTAGTAATCCTTGGGATGGATGTTCATGTTGTCCATCACCGGCATTGAGGACGCTAACTTTTACACCTAGACGATCCATTTCTTGAGCGATCGCTTGTGGCACTCCTGCATCCTTATGGCGGACTACCATAATATCAGTTCCCATTGCTAAATAAGTCTTGGCGGTGTCAAGAATTGTTTCACCTTTGGTCATGGAAGATGTAGCTGCGGCAAAGTTGAGAGTATCTGCACTTAGCCTTTTAGCCGCAATTTCAAAACTACTGCGGGTGCGGGTAGAGGGTTCAAAAAATAAATTTGCTACTACCTGTCCCTGTAATGTGGGGACTTTCTTTGTCCGTCGTGATAGTACCTCTTGAAAAGAAGCCGCCGTTTGTAAAACGGCGTTATATTCAGCGGTTGTGAAGTCAGCGAGTGTAAGAATGTGATGACGATTCCAGGTAGTAGTAGGCATTGGGATTTTAGATTTTAGATTTTAGATTTTAGATTTTAGATAATTGTTTATTGGTAATAATGAGAAAAGCATAATTACCAATTACCAACCGATTAACTTTCTAAATGAAATACCTTTAAAGCGATAGAAATCATACTGAGGAAGGTTAAAAATCCGATGGTATCTAGCATTGTTGTCACTAACGGACCACTCATTAAGGCTGGATCTAGTTTTAAATGCTTTAAACCCATTGGTAGCAAAGTTCCTAAAGTCACCGCTACCATTGTATTGGTAGCCATAACTGCCCCAGCTATTAAAGCTACCCATCTTTCTTGGGGTTTAGCCCAAATTAGGGAAAGGGCAACCATTGTCAGCCCTAAAGCTACGGCTGTTCCTAACCCAGCTAAAAGTTCTTTGCGGAGAATTTTACCAGTATCTTCCGGTGTGACCTCTCCTACACCTAAACCGCGAATAGTGACAGTCAGGGCTTGTATACCTACAGTCCCCCCTGTGTTAGAAAATATGGGCATGATCACGGCGAGAACGGGTACAGCGGCGATAACTTGTTGAAAAGGAGCGATCGCACTGGCAGCACCAATATATAATCCCATAATCCCCAATAACCAAGGCAACCGTTTCCGAATAGTAATATGTGCGGGAGATAAGGCTTCTTCATCACCACTGACCCCTGCCAATTTTTGGATATCTTCTGTAGCTTCTTCTTCTAAAATATCTACGACATCATCAATTGTAATAATACCGACTAATCTATCTTCTCTATCAACCACAGGTATAGCGATTAAATCGTATCGCTGCATGATGCGAGCGACTTCTTCCTGAGAGGTTTCTGTCCTAACTTTGACAACGTGGGAACTGGCAATATCTTTAATTAAGACATCGGGAAAGGTAAATAATAGCTGACGCAAAGAAACAACACTAACTAATTTGCGATTATCATCAGTGACATAGGCATAGTAAATTGTTTCCTTATCTTGATCTTGCAAGCGGATTTTACTGAGGGCTTCACCAACAGTTAAACCTCGTCGCAAGCGAACATATTCCGTTGTCATTACCCGCCCCGCAGTCCCTTCTGGATAGCCGAGAATTGTGGCTGTAGCTTGTCTTTGTTCGGGACTGAGTTGTTGTAATAAGCGTTTGACTACTCCTGCTGGTAGTTCATCAAATAAATATGCCCGTTCATCAGGACTCATTTCTTCAACGAGGTCTACTACCTGGGCATCGTGGAGGGAGTTAATCAAGTCTTCCTGTACTTCTGTGGGTAAATACTCAAAGACATCTATGGCTTGATCTTTGTTGAGTAATCGGAAGGCGATCGCTCTTTGTTTTTCGGGCAATTGAGTGATATACTCACCCACATCTACTGGCTGTAAACAATTCAAGTCACATTTAAGCTGATTTAAGTCAGCAATATCTAAGGACTTGCGAATTTCCTGTGTAAGCATAATAGAAATCTCCTAAAGTCTCCCCCGCGCTGGAAGACTGTCTCGCCAGCTTAGAGGAGGATACTACTGCCATCTGTTGGACTTTTGTCCATAACCTCTCGTAAAATTGAATATCAACGTGAAAATTAAAAATAGCACCGCTAATTAAAGATTTTAGCTCGGAATCCAGTTTTCCGATACTGTGCGATATTCTAAGCTGAATTTGTCATGTATACAACTATTGACAGAAAATTAGGTCAAAGATATTTTAACCCCTTACCTAGGAACAGGGAACAGGGAACAGGGAACAGGGAACAGGGAACAGGGAACAGGGAACAGGGAACAGGGAACAGGAAGAATGTAGGCTGTTGACTTTGTGTGTTTTTGAGGGATTTTTCGGAAGATTATTCGTGGTTTGTCACCTGATATTTTTCTTCAAAAACTTTTGCTGCATCTTGATTACAAAAATATTCACTTCGGGGATATTCATTCTAGAAGCAATTATCGCAAATACTCCAATTCCCACAAAAGCAGATATGGATAATTCTACTAGTAAACTAATTAAATCTAGTTTACCTAACACCTGTCGGGAAGCAACCAAAGTTCCAAAACTGGCTAAACCTGCAATTATACTCCCAACCGTTAACCCCAAAATTGGTAAACACCATTCTTGCCAAGGTAAGCCATTAAGTTTGCGATTGAGCAAAAATAACAACATCAACATGGAACTACAATTAACTCCAACTGTAGCTAAAACTAATCCAGGCGCACCAAAAGGCTCAACTAATATTAAATCTAATACAGCATTAAGAACAATATTAAATATACTAATTTTAAAAGGTGTTTGTCCATCACCTAAAGCATAAAATACTCTAACTAAAACATCACGCCCTAGATAGACAAACATTCCAATTCCATAGGCAATTAATAGAGAAGATACTAACTGAGTTGCTTCTTGTTTAAATGCTCCCCGTTGATAAACTATCTGGACAATTGGCACAGATAAGGATACCATTAATGCCCCTAAAGGTAGCATGGTAACGGCAGTTAATAAAAGTCCTTGCCGAATGCGTAATTTTAATTCTTCCCAGTTGTCTGGGTGGGAAAGTTTAGCAAATGTCGGTAATAAAGGCAGTAAAATAATATTAGAAATAATTCCTAATGGAGTTTGCACTAAAAGATTGGCATAGTTAAAACCTGCCGCTGCACCAACAATAGGACTAGCAAAATAAAGATCAGTAGCGACATTAATTGGCATCATTCCTGATGATATTGTCGCGGGAGTCATGATTTTAATTACTTCTTGTACACCGGGGGATTTAAAATCAAATCTCAGGCGTAATGTTCCTAGTCCTAACCGCCATTGCACAATTAGCTGTACTAACCATTGGAGAATTCCCCCTGCTAAAGTTCCCCAAGCTAATACCATGCCACCGATTAAAGCATATTCGGGACGAATAATTTCTTTACCGTGTTGTAACCCTAAAATAGCAATACCGATAATAACAGTAATACTAGATAATAATGGACTAATTGATAATAACCAATATTGATTAGCTGCATTTAAAGTTCCAAACCCAATCCCAATTAAACCAGCAAATAAAGCTAAAGGTGCCATGATTTGGATTTGACGGATAGCGATCGCTCTTGTAGTTGCTTCTAAGCCATGACCCACAAAATCAACAATATACTCAGCGCAGAAAATCTGAGCAAATGTCACCACTAATAACAACCCACCCACAAGAGTTGTGATTGTTTCTACTATCGGTGCAGCTTCCTCTTTTTTATGTTTAGCCAAAACACTGACAATGGCACTATGTAAAGGTCCGTTGACACCACCAAGTAAGATTAAAAGAAAACCAGGGATAATATAGGCATAACTATAAGCTGTAGCTGCTGCACCCACACCAAAAGCCGCAGCGATTATTTGCTGCCTAATTAAACCAAACACTTTACTAATTAATGTTGCTGCGGCAACAATCCCAGCAATGCCAGCGAAGGAACGAGCAGGTTTTTGATCTTGTTGTGTCACGAATATTTATTAGTCCGTTGTCAGTTGTTAGTTGTCAGTTGTCAATTTTTTACCGACAACCCAAACTATCTCTTGTAGAAACACCAGTTACAGGATTCACACCATCCGCCCTTTGACAGAGTAAGGATACTTGATAACGGTCAATAAGTGCGTCTGTAAAATCAGCACCAGTGATATCAGCATCATAAAAACGGCTACGGGTTAAAGTTGCTTCTGTGAAAATAGCGTTTCTTAGATTAGCACTATCCAAGGTAACACGATCAACCAAAGCACCTGTTAAATTTGCAGCTTCTAAATTTGCTTTTAATAAAACGCCTTTGGTAAAAATTGCGTTAGTTAAATTTGCACCTTGGAAATTTGTTCCCCGCATTTCCGCTGCCACAAAAGTTCCACCAACTAAATCAGTATAAGAAAAGTCACGGTTTTCCAAACTGGCATTATTGTAATTAATGGTGTTAATTTGAGCAAAAGTTGGTTGAGGATTCGTAATTACCGAAAATCCTGCCAAAATAGAAACCAATATTAAACTCAAAAATCGGCAAAAAATCTTGTTCATAAATTTTAAATTTGTAGAAGGTAAGAGGCAAGAGGTAAGAGGCAAGAGGCAAGAGTAAATATTACCAATTACCAATTACCAATTACCTATTTCCAATCCTTACCAATGCGAATTGTGAGGTCAGATTCCAAATCACCATTTCCAGAAACTTCGATTTGTCCTAAACCTAAAACTTGTCGCAAGTCAATTCCTGGTTGTCGGTTGCCCTTTTGGACAATAATCTGAGTTTGGCGTTGAGTATCTGGCCAGTCGGGAACTACATAAACATTAGTAAAACCTTTCTGTTTAAGATAGGTAACTACTTTTTCCGTTAACTGGGGTTGGTTAGTAGTATTTTGCACAGCAATTCTTTGAATAGAGACCGGTCTGGTATCTGATTTAATGCCAGTTATATCTACCCCAACATAATCATTTAATAAGGTTTGTTGTCCAGTCATGTTTAACCAATAGCTATTGGCATCTTGACTGAATTTGCTAAATGTACCAGGTAACATGGACATTTGGAAATTATCCCGGTCTACATTGACGGAAAAATTCGCTAATGCCATCATTTCTTCCATTTTCAGGTTGGTATCAAAATACTTTCGCATGACGCGAGTTAATTGGGGCAACCTGGGTAAAACAGTGGGACTGTTGAGTCGTTGCATTAAAGCATTTATTAGTGCTTGTTGTCGCTGGACTCTGGGTAAATCTCCTTTACCTTCTTCATGAAAACGGGCAAACTGTTCTGCCTGTTCACCGTTGAGGTTTTGCCAACCGCCGACCAAATTCACGGCAAAGCCACTAGCCTGATCTTGATAATTCATGGCTTGAGGGACAAATACATCCACACCACCTAACTGTTCCACCAATTCCCGAAAACCGCTAGTAGAAATGCGGATATACCTATCTATGGGAGCATTACCTAAACTCCGACTAACTACTCTGGCGGCTAAAACTGGGCCACCTTTGGCGTTAGCTTCCGATACCTTGGTTAATCCCTGTTCGGGAATGGCTATCATTGTCCCTCTGGGAATTGACAGTAGGCGAATAGATTTATCACTGGGATTGAGCCGCACCAACATCATGGTGTCGCTTGTACCAGCAAAACTTTCTGGTGAACCGTCTACAGTACCTGGAACTGGTTCAATGCCCATAATTAAAATATTCATGGGTTTTGATAGTTTGTACTGAGAAAGTTTAGTCCATAAGTCCCCAGGTACTTTGATTTGGTCTTGTTTATTAGGACTGAATTCATCATCTTTCGCTTGGTCGAGATTGCTCCAGAGGGGAGTCCATAGTGCCAAACTTGATGCTAGTAATCCAGATAGAATTATCCCTAAAACAATTGTTAAGACCCACAATAACCAGCGGGGAACTGTTAAGCCTAAACGGTCATAGAGTTCGTTGGGAATAGTGCCAGCGGATTCAAGGACGTTCCGAGAAGAGTTGACTGATGATTTTGGCTTCACCGGCGAAGTTGGGGCTGGTGCTGGTTGGGTTGCTACCTGATTTTCCGACATTTGAACTGGTGGCTGTTTTACCTCCAGTTCTGAAGTTGGGACTTGTTGAGGTACTATCTGATTTTCTGACCATTGAATTTGTTTAATCATAATTTTCTCCCCACTCAACCACTCCTCAAAGGTATGTTAATACAAGCTACAAATATTGCGAGTTAAAACTCGCTGTGGAAATTTTAGATTTTGTGAAAAGTTAATCGGATATTTTTTTATTGCTGTCCTCACAGTTTCAATCAGTGATAATTACAACATACTTAACCAGAAAAATTCATCAGTGAAGATCATCTCAAAGTGAATGCGTAAACATTTATATCAGATACAGCAGGTGGCGGGGTTAGGAGGTACGAAATCTAAGTTGAAACCTATATACAAAGCCATTTTTACCCGGTGACTCCTGACCCGGTGACTCCTGATTCGGTAAATTCTGCTGTATATTGTTCTGAATTACCGATGTATGCCGATATGAATAATTTATTTTTTCCTGTGATTCTGGCGGGTGGTAAAGGTGAGCGTTTTTGGCCTTTGAGCCGACTAGACAGACCTAAGCAATTTTTAAGCCTTGATGGTAGCTCAAGAAGTTTACTACAAGCAACTGCTGATAGATTATTAGTTCTGGCTGGTGGTTGGGAAAATTTGTGGGTGATTACTTCTAGTCCCATTGCTCAAGGGGTGCGAGAACAACTTCCTGATTTGCCAGAGTCGAATTTACTGATTGAGTCCCAGGGTCGAGACACTGCTGCTGCTGTTGCTTGGACAAGTTTAGAAATTAAAAAGCGTTACGGGGAAGATGCTATTATTGGCTTTTTTCCTGCTGACCACTGGATTGCTGACCCGGAGCTATTTGCCGAAACTTTAGCGGCTGCTAAGGATTTGGCGACTAAGAAAGCAGCGATTGTGACTTTGGGTATTAAACCTAATTTTCCATCAACTGCCTATGGTTATATTGAACAAGGCGAAAAAATAGGTAGTTTCAATGAGTTACCAGCGTATCATGTAAACCGATTTACTGAAAAGCCCGACCGGGAAACGGCGGAAACTTTTTTGTCAACGGGACGGTTTAGCTGGAATAGCGGGATGTTCGTTTTTCGAGCCGGTGTTGTTTTGTCAGAATTACGCACCCATGCACCGGAAATTATGAAACCTTTGGAACAACATGGTGTTGATATTTATCCCCAGTTACCTAAGAAAAGTATAGATTATGCTTTAATGGAAAAAACCAGTCTAGCTTATGTTTTGCCAGTAGCATTTGGTTGGGATGATCTGGGTGACTGGAATGCTATTGAACGCTTGCTGAAGCAGGATGATAATCCTAATCTAGAACTTGCTACTCATGTGGGTTTAGATACTCAGGGAGCGATTGTTTATGCCTCCAATGCTGATGATGTCATTGTCACGATTGGTTTAGAGGATGTGGTGATTGTGCGCGATCGCAATGTTACTCTGGTAGTGAAGAAAGACCGCACCCAAGAAATTAAGCAGATTTTGAAAATTCTGCAAAATGATGAGAGATTTACAGGCTTGTTGTAAAATTTAAACTCCTTGGTAGATGGCTCAAAGTCTTGCTGTTTATTATAACTAGACTGTTAATAGTATTTTGTGACAGTATATATCAAATAACGGATTTGAGCCTTTTTTGGCATAAATTTCCGAAGACTCTGCTTTTTTGTCAAGTGGAGTCAAAGACTCGTGAATTCATACTTGGGGTTTGCTGAATAGGTTGTCTGTGAGGACAAGGGAACAGGGAACAGGGAACAGGGAACAGGGAACAGTTTTAACTTGGGGGAAACAAGAAAATCCAGTTCCCTCCCCAAAGCATCGAGGAGGGTTAGGGTGGGGTAATTTGAGGAATAATGGTGATTCAATAACTTGTGTGTACACCGTAGGTCTGGAGACTGGGAACAAGATTTTATTGAGATTTTATTGATAAACAAAAACTGGAACTCTTTTATAAGCAGGTATCCCACTTTTGGGGTCAATATCTGCTTTAGATAAAACGTTAGCTTCAGGATAAAACATAAAAGCTACCCCTTCACGAATTGCACCACAAATAATTTCAATATTTTCTAATTCCCCCGCATTTCCTTTAACTGTAACTTGTTGATGTTCCTGAAATCCTGCTTTTTGTATATCCAAACTATTCATTAAAATACAATGACGATGGGGCATTTTGCGATATTTATCTTCACTGCGATAAACTACCGTGTTATGTTGTCCATAACTGCGTCCTGTTCCCAATATGACTACAATTCCTGGCTGATTTTCCTCAACCCCAAAAGCTGATTTATGAGGTAGAGTTAACTGTGGTAAAGGTGTAACAAACATCTGCGCTTTACCATTAAAAGTGGGAAATTTCGGTTCATCAAAAATCCGCCCGGCAATGGTAAATTCTGCCTGAGTTTGATCAATTTCACCTATTTTTTCATAGCCAGGAATGGTTTTAGCAATTAATTCTCTAACATAAATAGTATCTTGCAATTTACGCCAATTAATCGGATTTTCATCATGTAGACGATGGGCAATTTCTGTAATTAATTCTACTTCAGAAATTAAATCAGAATTGCCTGGGTGTAAATGACTTTTACCTGCATCATTTAACCTCACAAAATTATTACCTGATTCTGTTGTAGTCTTATGGGGATTTTCAAACCGATTGAAAACAGGTAATATTAAAGTTTGCTGTTTTCCTAATCCATGAAAATGTCCTATATTCGGTTTTGTTGCTACATAAAAAATGGTTTCTATTTGTGATAAAGCCTGTTTTGCTTGTTGTAAGTCTGGGTTAGCTGCATACAAATTTCCCCCCAAACAAAAGAGTGTATTGATCTTTCCTAATTCTGCTGCTGCTATTAAATCACGGGTATGATAACCAGGAGTTTCATTGAGGGGTTTTCCTAACAGCTTAGATAGTGCTTGTTTGATTTCTTCTCGCAAATTGATGGTTACACCCATTGAACCAAATCCTTGCACGTTAGAATGTCCTCGAATGGGCATTGTTCCCGCGCCAATTTTACCGGCGTTACCTGTAATTAAAGCCGTATTTGCTATACTAAAAACATTTTCTACGCCGTTGGCTTGTTGGGTGATTCCCATAGCCCAAGCAAATACTACACTTTCTGATTTACCAATTAGATAAGCTGTGGCTGTAATTTCTTCTTGGGATAATCCGCAGGTATTAGTGATATGATCCCAGGATATATTTTCTGCGTAATCTAAAATTTGTTGCCAGTTTTGAGTGTAGGATTGGAGATATTCTGTTTTGATTAAATTTTGGGCAATGAGGGATTTTTGCAACCCGACAAATAATGCGACATCACTACCAGGAATGGGTTGTAAATATAAAGAAGAGATATCTGAACCACCTGTGAGTAATGATTTAATGGGAAATGCTGGCGAAGCAAATTTGACTAAACCGATTTCTATTTGGGGGTTAATAATAATTACTTTACCGCCTCTTGCTCGCAATTTGATCAATTCGTTCATTAAGCGGGGATGATTTGCGGGTGCGTTAGAACCAATTAAAACTAGACAATCACTATGTTGTAAGCCTTCTAAACTTACCATTGATGTGCCTGAACCGAAAACTTTTTTTAAGCCGATGGTTGAGGGGACGTGACATAAATCTGAACAATCTGCTAGATTATTACTACCAAGCGATCGCATTAACAATTGTAATAAATATGCAGCTTCATTAGATGAACGTCCAGAACTATAACTAGCAATCTTTTCCGCTGGTTGTTGAAAAGCTGTTGTGGCGATTTGATAAACTTCTTCCCAGCTAATGCGTTGATAATGAGATGAACCTGATTTGAGGATGAGAGGATAAGTCAATCTACCTAAATCATCGCATTCTTGAGAGGTCAGTTGTTGTAATTCATTAATATTATATTCTTGGAAAAAATCTGGTTTAATTCCTGGTTGCAATTCCGCAGCAATGGCTTCTACACTTTTAGCACAACGTTGTAAGTATTCTCCTGCTTCATTAACAAAACCTCCTTTTTGTCCACCTGTACCCCAAGCACAGGATAAACAGGCACTTTTATGATTGAGAGTTTGCCATAATTGTAATCCTTGGGGTGAGAGAGTTTTTTCTACCCAATATTGGATGACAGGTAAACCACCACCGGCTTGGGAATTAGATTTGTTTTCAGGTAAATTATTCATAAATAGGAGTTTCCTATCTTATTTTTTTACAGACCGATTTTTTAATATTTAGCTTATATCAATTTTTATAAAGCTGCACAGAAACATGAAATCCATTAATTAATTCATCCCTCTTCATCTGCGTTTATCTGCGTTCATCTGCGTTCAATTGATAATATTCTCTATAGTAAATTCCGTGCTATGAAGTTGATTATATGCTTTAATTACTGCTTCGGGACTAAGAGGGTGTTTAAAAAGTTATGGTTGATGTATCAAATATTTTTTACCCCTCCCTAACCCTCCCCTTGTAAAGGGGAGGGAACTGGATTTTTATTGTTTCCTCCCTTTACAAGGGGAAAGGGGGGTAGCAATGTGATGAAAATTACGGAATACTACTTTTAAAACATCCTCTTGCCTCTTGCCTCTTGCCTCTTGCCTCTTGCCTCTTGCCTCTTGCCTCTTGCCTCTTGCCTCTGCAAGAAGTCGGGGATCTGGGTCAATTAGCAATTACCTATTCAGCCGTTTTATTAGCTGCACGATTAGCACGAGCTTCGGCGGAATCCATGACTTCTGCAAAGTTTTCCACAACTTCACCGGGGAAGTTTTCTAGGATTCTGGTAGAAATAGCAACTCGACCTTTACCTTCATCTAAATCAATAATTACAGCTTTAATGGGTTGACCGATTTGAAAGATTTTTTCTAAAGAGTCAATGAATTTTTGGCTCACTTGTTTGATGTGTAGTAAGGCGCTGACACCGTTAAAATCTACGAATACACCAAAAGGTTTGATGCCAGTAATTTTTCCTTCGATTAATTGACCGATTTCTAATAAACTGAAGTTGCTAGAACGAGCGGCTAAACGTTGAGAGAGAACGAGTTTATTGGTTTCCCGATTGATTTCTAAAAAGCCTACGGTGAGAGTTTGACCTTTGAGTGCTTCTAGGTTATCACGTTCGGCGATGTGCGATCGCGGAATAAAACCCCGAACACCGAGAAGATCAACAGTGACACCACCTTTATTGACACCTGTTACGCGCACTTGCACACTTTGGGAGTTCTCCTGCATTTCTAACAGTTTTTCCCAAATTTGTTTCACTTCCAATTGCTTGCGGGAAATGGTAACTTGACCTTCAGCATCCTGATCCCGAATAATCAAAAACTCCAGTTCCTCATTCATCGGTAATACTTCCGACAAATCAGCTACTGCTCTCAAGGAAGCCTCTTCTTGGGGAAGAAACGCGGACGATTTCCCACCAATATCAACATAAGCGCCATCGTGGTCAACTTGGAAAACTTTACCACGAACAACTTGTCCTTTTTGAAATTGGTAATCGTGTTTTTCCAAGGCTTTGGCAAAATCATCCATTGAAAAAGACGAGTTGGCTGTTTGAGAAAGTTTAGATTCGGAATTCATGACGTTTGAAGATAAATTGTTATTTGTTTAGTTGTCAGTGGTCAGTTGTCAGTTGTCAGTGGTTAGGCTAGTACAGATTGGCGGAAATAAACCAACTATTCTAAATCGTTAAGAAGCCTATAACGTCTTAGTTTTGACTTTTAACTGGTTACTGAGCTTGTCGAAGTATTGACTTTTGACTTCTGCCCTGCGGTAGTAGTAGTTCGTCAAATTTATTTTGACGGGTAATGATCGGAAAAAACTTCTGTTCTTCCCTCCCCCACCTCCCCTACC